>JAFPXC010000003.1 GCA_017394805.1 Clostridia bacterium
GACCGAGGTATATTGTCATCACGCTTGGCCTGCAACGCACGGTATCGTGAATCCTACCCGAATACTACCACTTTCCGCTATTACCTGTCAACGTATATACCATATTATCTTCCAATCAACATCATTCGACAATCCCCGACACCGTACACGCGCTCGGCAATCGTTCCCAAACGAAAAACCGCAACGATATTCGTTGCGGCTCTTCGTTCGATAGGACGGGTTACTCGTCGTCCGCGTCCGCGTCAGTCGGCGGGGCGGCTTCGCAAGGGGCGGGGCTGTCGGGCAAAGAGAGGGCCGCGTCTTCGGGCACGACGTCTTCGTCCTCATCTTTTGCCGATTCTTCCTCGTCGGCTTCGTCGGCGAGTGCCGCCGCCGTTTTTGCCTCTTCGATTTCGCCGAATGCCTTTGCTTTTTCGATGCCCTCGTCGTCGCCGTTGTCCTTCACTTCGTTGTAGAAGTTGACGATGATAGAGGTGAAGATGGACACGCATATAATGCCGTACAGGCCCAAAATGACCGTCAGGACGCGACCGAGGCCCGATACGGCGGCGATGTCGCCGAAGCCGATGGTCGTAATGACGGCGAAGCAGTACCACAGCGCGTCGCCGAAGTTGTGAATGCTATCCTCGTTGTTCATCAATATCAAGGAGAACGCGATGACCAATAGCAATAGGCCGATTATTATCTCGCCCGCGTAGGTCTTTTTGACGATGCGCAGGAGTATCTCCTTGTTAAATTGCGAGAAGACGGTCATGCAGATATTGACCAGACACGACAGTATGCAAACGGCGCTGGCGCCTATCGACGTCATGCTGTAGTTGCCTTCGACGTTCGCCAGGACCAAGCCGACGGTGAGGAGAATGGCCAATGCGCACATGACGAGTACCATGATATGGTAAACCTTTTTGAGTTTGCCCTTGCGGGTGATGGCAAGTATGCGCTTTACGGTAGGCACCGCAAGGTACAGTAGAGAGGGCACGACGAACGCGCGCGACGTCTCGGGAATGATGAACGCGCACAATCCCGCCACGACGCACAACGCCACGTAGGCGAATTGAATGAAATCCGTTTTCTTGTGCTGCGTGCGGCGCAGGTAGAAAAAGATGGCCAATTCGTACACGCCGAAAAACAGGAAGGCCAACCCGAGATAGGTGGCGCCGTTCGGCTCCATGAGAGAGGATTTGCTCAGGTTCATCAAAGCGACCATCAGCGCGGCGCATAGCACTGCGCTGGCAAAGATGCGTATAGCTTTCGTTTTGGTTTCCGTTTTCATAGACCGATGAATTTTTTAACGACGTCCAATTCGTATATGACGCCTTGGTATAGCGCCTCGAGGTACACGAGTACCAATATCACGAGGCCGACGAGGTTGATGACGAGGTCAAGTTGGGTGTTTTTGTGCGTTCGCGTGTAGGAGAACAGCATGATGAAGGGGATGGCAAACGTCAGAGCGACGCATCCGCCCAAGCCCCAGGAGTTGACCGCTTGCAACGCGGCTTCGAAGGGTTCTTCCATCTCGGCAAAACGCCCCGTTATGGCCGCCGCAACGACTATCGCAAGCATAAGGTCGAGAATGGCGAAGATGAAGAATTGCAACGAAACGAAAGAGGAGAATTGCCTCGAGTTGAGGTTGCTGCCCAAGTATTTGACGTATTGCTCGTGCGTCTTGCCGTTGCGACGGAAGAGCCATTCGCGCCGCTTGATGAAGAAGGTCAGCACTACGAAGATGCCGAACGTCATAGGCGGTTTAGTCGTCAATAGGGGGTATACGTAGGTGGGCAATACGATCGTGCCCACCGAGGCCAACGCCTTGACGACGATAGAGCCTACTTCGTACGCGGCGGGCAATATGGCCAGCAGGCGGAAGATGATGAGTTTCTTGCCTACGAACACCCGCTTGGGACGGTAGAGCACGAAGCAGGTGAACAACGTGCATAGAAACAAGTCGATGAAAATGTTGAAACTGAAATAGCCCGTCTTGGTGAACGCCGTGATGAGCATATCCAATAGCGGTGTGGCTTCTTCGCGCGATACTTTGAAAAGGAGCATGAAGATACCCACGGCGTAGCGGTCGTGTAGTAGCATAAACAGCGCGTAGAAGAGTATGGAAAAGCCGCCGTACAGAACGAGCAGCGAACTGAATTTGCGCGAGTTGTTGAGAATGATGGCGAAGGTGGCCACCAAGAATAGGGGGGTCATGAGGTCGCGGAACAGGGGCAGAATGATCGTCCACACGCCCACCTTTTGGGCGAAGTTCGCGTCCATTTTGGCGGCGAAGGCGCACAGCATGCCGATTTGCCACAAGATAAGGCTCACCCAGGCGATAATGCGCAAGGCGCGGTAGGACAGCGGTCCTCGATAGCGAATGTCGTTGTCTTCGGTAAGATCGAGTATACGCATCTTTTTCGCGCGTTTGCGGCGTTTGCGGCGGCTCTCGCGCTTGCGCTGTTTGGCTACGATTTGCGCTTCGTCCATAGGCGAAACGTTTTCAATAGCGGGCGCGGCGGCGCTTTCTTCCGTCGTCGAGACTTCCTCTTCGGGTGTCGCGTCCGTCGCGACCGCTTCGGTCGTTTCGGCGGGCGAACCCTCGGTCGGTTCCGCTTCGGGCGACGGCGCGGGGGCGGCCATCACGGGTTCCTTGGGCGCTTCGGGCGTTTTCGGGGGTATTTTGGTCTTTATTTTCGGCGCGAATCCCCCTTGCTTGCGCAATACGACGAGCAGGGCGATGACGACGCCGACGATGACGAGCGCAAGGCAGAGTCCCACGATAAAGGCGGGCGTCCAGAACTCTTGCGGGGTGATTGCGGCTGAAATAACGGTTGATATGTTCATAGATAGATCCTAAGCGCGTTGCGTTAGATTACTCGGCGCAGGCGTTTGAAATGAAGTTGACGAAGAATTGCACGGCACGCGCCAACTGCTCGGGGCGGATGCGCTCGTCTATGCCGTGTACGCGCGACTCGTCGTCCATACCCCACACGAAGGGACCGAAGCGGTAGACGTTGGGCGTCAGGGGCGCGTAAAAGCGCGAGTCGGTGGCGCCTACCATCGTGTAGGGCACGACCGCCACGTCGGGGAATGTCTCTTTGATGCTCGTAGCGAGCGTTCGATAGGCGACCGATTCCACGTCGGCCACGGCGGAAGGATCGGAAAATCCCAGCATATTGACGGAAGCGATCCCTTTCTTGATATAGGGGCGCAACAACTTCTCGAGGTGCTTTTTGACGTCTTCGGCGGTGTCGCCCGTCAGCGTGCGGTAGTTGATATTCAATTTGACCTCGCGCGGCAGCACGTTTCTTGCGTCCGGTCCCCATAGCATGGTGGGCGCCAACGTGGTGCGGATAAGGGCGTTGGTCACCGAGGCGGCTTTGCCCAAAATATAGCGGAAGAGGGGCGAAAACACGTCCGAGTTGACCATAAAGAACTTGAACAGGGGGTTGGTGTACGGCGCCAAGGCCAAGAAAGTCTTGCGCGTCAGGGGCGTGATATGCGAGGGCATATAGCGACGCTCGATTTTCTTGATGACCGTGGCCAATCTGCCGTTGGCCGAGGGGAAGCGGGGGCTGCTGGCGTGACCGCCTTGCCCGTGCACCACGATCTCGAGGTCTCCGTTGCCTTTCTCGGCCGCGCCGACCATGGCCACCAAGCCTTGGGCAAAGAGGGTTTTTCCCTCGATGGCCGTGCCGCCTTCGTCCAGCACGAACTCCATTTCCACGCCCTTGCCTTTGAGATATTTGACGATATTGGGCGCGCCGTTGAAACTCTGCCCCGGCTCCTCGTCGTGACCGAAACAAACGTAGATATCGCGCTTGAACGTCACGCCCTTGTTCATCAGGTACTCCAAGGCTTCCAACAGGCTGACCAAATGGCACTTCATGTCCAACGCGCCGCGACCATAGATATAGCCGTCCTCGGCGAGTTCGCCGCCGAAGGGATCGTGCGTCCACCCGTCCGCAGGGGCGGGCACCACGTCCATGTGCGACAGGAAGCACGCGCCTTTGAGGGTGGCGTCGGTGCCTTTGAGGTGGAAGATGAGGCTATAATCGGCGATGACCGCCAGATCGGCCGCCGAGGTGAAGCGGGGATAGGTGTCGAACATCCACTTGCGAAAGGCCAAAAAGGGCGCCGAGTTGTCGGCGTATTCGTCCACCATCGACACGGTTTTGAAGCGTATGGCTTCCTGCAAATGGGTGGCGGCGGCCTCTTCGCTGACGTCCGCAGCGAGTTTGAGGGGCGTATCGGTCTTATCCTTGCGGAAGGTGGCCGTGCGGACGATCAACGCCGCGAAGAACACGCAGATTGCGGCGGCGACGGCTATGCCGACTATAGCGCCGACGGAAATGCTACCCAACAACATAGTTTACCTCCTTATTCGCCATCCGTCGCCGGTTGGGCGGCGGCTCTACGCGTCTCCAATTCGGCGTGCATGGCTCGTTTGGTGTCTTTGTCAATCTTGTAGAAGAACATGGGAATAGTGCTCAGGATGCTGCATACGGCGGGCAGACCGATATAGGCGAAGAAGACGATATTCTGCATCTTGGCGGACGTCTCCCGCCCATATCCCGCGAGGCCGACCAAGAAGATGCCCACCGCCATGGAGATGCCCGTGGCCAACTTGTGGCTCATAGACAGTATGGCGTAGTCCACGCCGTCCTTGCGCGTGCCCGTCTTCCATTCTTGGTAGTCCAAAATATCCGCCGTCATAATGGTGGGGATATAGTTGTGCGTGCAGTACATGATGCTGACCAAGGCCTGTACCACCCAAATAAACCACAACGCCGTGGTGCCCGAGCGGAACGCGCTGTCCGCGGGGAAGCAAACGTAGGTGACGAAACCCGCTATGCCGAGTATGCCCGATATGACGGCGATGAGGATAAAGGACTTCTTTTCGCCCCACTTCTTGTTGATGAAGGGAATGGCCACCAACCCCAACGCGCTAACGACCGCCGAGGTAAGCCCGATGAGCCAACTGGCGTCGTGTCCGGGGTTGACCGTGCCCAAGAGGGGCAGGACGAGGCTGGTGCCCAAGAGGGCGCCGCTTGCCTGCAAGGCGATGGACTGCGCGATATTACGCCCGAAGCCGAGCATATAGCACAAGAAGACGATGCGGATATTCTTGTTCTCTTTGAGCTCGACGAACATCTCCTTGAATCCCACGGGCGCGCTCGTTTCCACCGTGACGCGTTCGCGGTTGCACCAATAGATGAGCAGGTACAATATGACGCCGAGAATGGCCACCACCAACGCCGTGACGAAGTAACTTTTGACCTTGTCGGCTTTGAGCGCGGGCGCGACCAAGGTTACCAAGGTGATCATCACCCCGGGGATGCCGAGGCCGATACTTTTGAAGGTGTTGCTGATGGCGGCCGCCTTGTTGCGCTCCTTGGGCACGGGGCTCAATCTGGCCAGCATACCTTGCGAGGGAATGTCGGCGAAACTCATGGCGATATTCCACAGAGCGGTCATGACGGCTATGTACAAATACATGACGAACTTGCCCGCCGTGCCCAACCGCTCGAAGGGGATATAGATGAACATGACCACCGTCAAAACGGCCAGCGGCGCTGCGCTCGCAAGGATAAAGGGGCGCATTTTGCCCCCTTTGAGGCGGCTACGGTCGATGAGGGAACCGATGATGGGGTCGGCGATACAACTGATGACCTTGCCCAAAAGAATGATGGCGGCGGCGACGTACAGCACGTTGGCGTCCAGACTTTGGTAGGCGTCGCGCACGAACTCCGAGTGAATGCTGTTGACGTAGCCGAAAACGAGTTGCACGCCCAATATTCCCAAGCTGTAGGCAAACGCCGCTTTGGTACTCAGAATAGCCGAACTCTTTTTCATGCCGTACTCCTTAATAATAATATACTTTATTCTATCATTTTATAGTAATCCGTGTCAATAGGGATAGCGCCGCGAATTGCCGATAAACGCATCCAAAAAAAGCCGAACGCCGCTTGGCGGACGAAAAAACGGCGAAGCCGAAGCTTCGCCGTTAAGTTTGGACAATCGCGTTATTCCGCGGTGGACGTGATGAAGAACAGTTTGCCGTCCGAAACGCCCGCCATGCCGCGCGTTATTGCGCCGACCACGACGAATTTGCCGTCCACAGACGTGCTGGCCGTGCCGATCTCGCCGATATGGTTGATGACCGCCGCCGTTTTGTCGAAGACGACGGAGGCGAAAGTCTCCTCGTTCTTGGCGGGATCCTCGACGGATTGACCGATGGCCTTGTTGAGAATGCCGAAGAGGAAACTGTTGAGCGCGTTTTTATCGTCGCCGCCTATATTGGCGTGCGTATTTTGGAAGACGATTTTGCCCGCTTGCGCGCCGTCCGCGCTCACCGTGAAGTCGGCGGCGCATACGACGTAGACGTATTCGGGCAATTTGATAATCTTGACCTTATCGAGGACGCCGCTCAACTTTTCGAGGTTGATGAAACTCTTGGCTGCGACGCCGACGACCATGCGAAGGTGCCCCGTTTGGACGCCCTCTTTGTCCGTCTTGGATACGATCACTTCGCGCACGGACATAGCGGGCGTTTTGTTGCCGTCTCCCGCGTCCAAAGCGTAGGTCTCGCTGATGACGTTATTCAGCACGTAGGCTACGGTGGTATCGTTGGCACTACGCAGATACCGCTTGTCGTACGTCGCTTGGTCTACGACCAACTGTGCGTAATTGTCGGCGTGTTCGTAGGTGCTGTTGGCAAACAGGGCTTTGGCCGAATCCGCCTCGTCCGTGGGGTTGTAGGCGTTGGCGACCACGTTGCTTTCCTTTTCGGAAAGGCCGCGGAATCCCTTGATAATCTTGATGAGTTTGACGTCCGCCAAACCGTACTCTTCCACGGTGCTACCCGCGATGGATTTGTCTGCCAAGTGCAGTTGTTTCGGCGTCAGATTGAGCAAAACGATGACGCCGACCGCGATAATGACGACGAACACCAATAGGGATATACAGCCGCGCAAGCAACATTTTTTCATTGCGAAAGTCTCCTTATACGGGGTTTCTCACTATATTATTAGGGAAGATTGCCCCTTTCGTCAACCGATTTTCGTCAGATATTCGCTTTGAGGAAAGCCAAAACGTCCGAGCATACCTCTTGGAACATCTCGCTTTCGTTGAGGATCTCGTGACGGCAGTCGCCGTAGAGGTGCATATCCACCTTGGTATGTCCCGAGGCGATCAACTTGTCGCACACCTCGCTGACGCCCTTGCCGTAGTTGCCCACGGGGTCCATTTCGCCTGCGATGAGCAGGATGGGCAGGTCTTTGGGAATCTCGGCGTAGCATTCGGGCTTGGACACTTCGCGCAGAATGTCGAAGAGGGTGATATAGCCGTTGAGCGTAAAGAGGTAGCCGCAGTCGGGGTCGGCGATATAGGCGTCCACCACCGTGGTGTCCTTGGTGAGCCAATCGAAGGGGGTGCGCCCCGCGAACTTCTTGTTGTAGGCGCCGAAGGCCATGCCGTCGATGAATTTGCTGCGATGCTTCTCGCCCTTGCAACCGGCGATCATCTTAGAGAGGGCGATACCGATGCCCACCGCGGGATTGCCGCCGCCCGTGCCGCAGTAGATGGCGCCGGCGAGGTCCTTGCCGTACTCGCGGGTATATTCACGCGCGACGAAGGAGCCCATGCTGTGGCCGAAGAAGAAATAGGGCAGGTCGGGATATTCGGCGTGCGCCTTTTCGTACAAGGTGTGGCAGTCGGCGATCATGGTGTGCCAAGTGTCCTTGCCGAAGTAGCCTTTGTCCTCCTCCGAGGCCACGCTCTTGCCGTGCCCGATGTGGTCGTTGGTGAAGACGGCCAAGCCGGCGTCCGTCAGCACCTTGATAAAGGGCTCGTAGCGCTCGAAGTGTTCGGCCATGCCGTGCGCGATCTGGAGTACGGCGACGGGATCGCCTTCGGGGACGTATTTCGCGGCGTGGATGTTGCACAGGCCGGACGCGGAAGGGAAGTAGAATTCGGTTTTTTCGTACATAACGGTACCTCCAAACAATAAATCTATTATCTATTATACCATTGAAAGCGCGGTATGACAATAGCCATTTGAGATATTTTTCGCGGTTTTCGGGGCAAAAGCGCGCCCAACGCGGGTTTTTACCGCCCGAGGTCTTGCGTAGCGGGGCAAAATGTGGTACTCTTATGATATGGACGACAGCGTAAAGAATCTTTTGAACAACATGCGGGAAGCCGCCGAGCGGGCGATGGAAGTGCAGGCCGAATTGGAATTGCCCGAGACGGCCGCCGACGCGCGTTACTATCAACACCTCGGGCGCGAAGCGGCGCGTTTGGCGCCCTACGCCGAGGCCTATCGTCGGCTCAAGAGCGCGGCGGACGCGTTGGATAGGTGCCGGTTGGAAAAGCAGTCGGCGGAAGGGGAGTTTCGCGCGCTATATCAAGAGGAAGAAGACAGGCTGTCGGCCGAACTGAAAGAGGCCGAAGCCAATGCGGAAGCCCTCGTTCGCTTGACCGAACTGGGCGGCAACGAGCCGTGCGTTTTGACGGTCAAAGGCTCCGCCGTCAATAAATTCGGGGTGGACGTCCTACGCCTTTATCGTCACTATCTCGATTTGTCGGGTGTCAGATACGCTGCCGACGAGACCGCCGAGGGCGGTACCTTGACCGCCGAGGGCGGGCTGGGGCGCTTGCACTTCGAGGCGGGGTTGCACAAGCGTTCGGACGGTGCGTCCTGCACGGTGACGGTGATGCCTGCCAAGCCCGAGGGCGAGGTGTGCGTATCGCCCGAGGATATCCGCGTGGATATATTTTGCTCGAGCGGCAAGGGCGGTCAAAACGTCAACAAGGTGGAGACGGCCGTGCGCATTACGCACGTTCCCACGGGCACGGTGGTCACCTGTCAGGACGAGCGGTCGCAACTGATGAACAAGCGCCGCGCGTTGGCCACTTTGGCGAAGCGCCTCGGCGAAGAACGCGCCAAAACCCTCAATCAAGCGTACGTCTTGGAGCGCGACGCCCAAATCAAAGATAGGTCCAACGCCATTCGGCGTTACGATATAGCCAACAACAAATTGTGCGACACCCGCACCAACGTCTCCGTCCCGCTCAAAGAGGGAATGCGGGGCAAAATAGAGCGACTGATCTTGTCGGTCGCCGGCAGTCATACCAAATGAACTTTACCGTAAGTATAGACGCATCCACGACGGTGCTCAGCGGGCGCTATCGCGTATACAAGACCGAGCGCTTCGTCAAGCAGACGACGCGGTTCAAGCATACCGACAAAATGCTCGACGCCGTAGCGGGCGGGCTTTTGCTTGCCATGGCCTCGTTGCCCCTGACGGACGGCAAGGGATTTTGGAGTGTCGCCACCGCCGACCGCTTGCACGTCTTTTGGGTGCGCCTTACGGCGGACAGTCTTATCTTTTGCGGGTACGACTCCACGATGGAGTCCATTTGGCAGGAGGACACCCGCTTTGTTTCCTTTTTGTCCGCGCATACCGTCTTTGACGTGACGGTGAGCGAGGGCAGTCCCGCCTATCCCGAGAGCGATTTCGACAAGTTGTACAAGTTGTCCTTGACGGACGGCGTGTATTTCCCTTGTCTCAATCCCGAACAGCGCGCGTTGGTCACGTTGGAGGACGTCAACGTCCTCGTACAGGGCGTGGCCGGCAGCGGCAAGACCAACGTGTGCATCGACAAGATTCTCTTCGCGGCGTGCCGCGGATACGGCGGCAAAGTGCTGTACACCACCTATTCGAGAGGGCTTTTGTTGGACACCAAAATGCGCGTGGAGCGGTGGAAAGAGAATCTCGTATCCTTGGCCGCCGCCATGACGGCGGGCACTGTGCGGTACGTGGACGAGGACAGACAAGCCGCCGTCGTCAATCGGCTGGGGCTATATCTCGCGGAGGATTGCACGGACGCGCTCACGCGGAAGTTGCGGGAGATAGCGGCGTGGCTGGACGACCACGTGGACTATCGGCTGGTGCAGGATATTTATACGGCCGTCACGGGCGAGCGCGTTGCGATGGCGGACGAGGAGTACTTCGTGCGTACCTATATGGGCGAAACGCGCAACTACTACCTCACGGGGCGGTTGGACAAGATCAAGGCCTTGTCGCCCGAGGTCATTTACAAGGAGATTTTCGGCCTCATCGAAGGGTGGTGCGATCCGAGCGAACCCCAAAAGACGCTCACGAAAGAGCAATACGCCGCCTTGCGGCAGGACAGTTTTTCCAAGAGCGAGTGCGACACCATCTACGGCATCGCCGAGGACTATCGCAAGCACCTCGCCAAAGCGGGGCGAGAGGACAACAACACTCTCAGTCGCCGACTGCTTGCGGGTACGTTGCCGCGTTATAGCCTCGTCGTGGCCGACGAGGTGCAGGACTTCGCCGAGGTGACGTTGGTGCTGTTGGCACGCATGGCGTACAAGACGTTCGCCGTAGGCGACGCCTTGCAGATGATCAACCCCTCTTTCTTCAATTTCGCCTATCTCAAGCGCCTTCTTTTCGAGCAGGAAACGGCGCGCGTGTCCACATTGACGCACAACTACCGTTCGGGACGGCGCATACAAGAAGTCATCGAGGCGCTGGGCGCGCTCAACGAGGCGCAATTCGGCACGCACAACTTCGTCTTGAAGGGCGCGGCTTTTGCGGACGACGGGTATACGGACGCCTACTTCGTCGCGGACGACGACGCGTTTCTCTCCACCGTGCGCGAGGCCGACTTGGGCGACGTCACCTTTATCACGGCCAACCGCGCGGAAAAGGAGCGGCTTTTGGCCGCGTTGCCCTCGTACGAGGTGTTGACGGTCAGCGAAATCAAAGGCTTGGAGCGCGACAACGTCGTGCTCTATCGTCTGTTGGGCGCCAACCTCGCGCATTGGCAGGCGTTGGAGCGCAAGTGGATAGACCGCAAGACCGCCGACGAAAACTCGGTGTACCGCTACTATTTCAATTTGTTCTACGTGGGCGTGAGCCGTGCTCGGCGCAACCTTTACGTCTTGGAGGGGCAGACGCCCGCTTTGTTCGACGAATTGCTGATGTCCCTTACCGCCCAAACCACGACCGAGGCCGTGCGCAACCTACAGGCGGTAGCGGGCAAAAAACTCGAAGAAGCCGAGCAACTCGAGCGTGTGGCGCAGTTCATTTCGCTCGGTCAATACGAGAATGCACAGCACGCCGCCGACAAGTTGCCCAACGGCGCATGGCACGCAAAACGTATAGACGTATATGCCGATTTGGTCAACGCGGGGCGTTTGCGCGAGGCGGGCATCGCCTTTTGGCAGTTGGGTGCTACCGCCGACGCCGAGAAGTGTTTCGTCCTCGCCGGCGAGACGGGACTTCTCGATTTGATGCGCTCCACCATGGCTTCGGGCGAGGTGGCGTTCAACGTGGATATGCTCCGCTACTACCCCGATCTTGCGGGCAACGCGGCGGCGCAATCGGCTTTGGTGGACGTAGTCAAAGAGGATTTAACGCGTTTGCAGGATACACGCAAACGCTTGCATAACCGTATGAAAACACGCAAATAAGGAGAGGATATGGAACAATCTACCAATCTTAACGCTCTGATTACCGCATTCTTGGGGTACCGCGACCTGCTGGCGCCCGTATTGGAGAGTCTCGCGCAATTCGTGGACACCTACGACAGCTTGCGCAACGATATAGACCGACTTAACGACGCCTTTTCGGACGACGTCAAGGGCAAGTTGCAGGAGATTTACGAGACCTTGGCCAAGCAGGCGGCGCGGTCGGGCGATTTGGCCACCCAAATCGACCGCTTCGTCTCGTTGGGCGCGAATTACGTCAAGGAGATGGCCAAGTTGGAGACCGCTCTGGACAAGGCGCAGGACAGCCTCGCCACGGTGGGCGAGTTGGACAAAAAGGCCGAGGAGCAGTTGCAACGACTGGACGTCATCATCGCCGAGAAGCGCACCAACTACAACGTCAAAGACTTGCAGCGCAGTCTCGAAAACTACAACAACACCGTGCAAAAGGTGAGTGATTTCATCAACAAGGACGTGGGCGAGGCCTTGACGAGCGGCAACAGCAAGTTGGACGCCATTCGGTCGCAAAACGAAGTGATCGCCAAGGAGTTGGGGCGCAAGGACCAAGCCGTCGCCGAATTGACGGAAGAATACAAACTCAACAATCGATTGCTCACCAAGCTGGTGGAGCAAAACGACGTGGACAGGGCCTACCTCTACGAACTGTTGGACGCGTGGGCGGACGAGCGCGGCGTCAAGCGCAAACGCTGATCGTATGGCAGACGACGCGAAGGGCATTCTCCAAGCCGTGCGAGCGGACGACGTAGCGGCGTTCGACGCCGCCGTCGGCAAGCACAAGAACCTGTATATCGGCAGGTTTTCTTTGCTTGCCGTCTGCTATTTGTACGGCAGCCACCGTATCGTCGGGGCGTACGCGCAGGCGATGCGGCAGGACAATCCCCTTCGCTTGGATGAGGACAGGCAGGTCTACAACGATTTCGCCAAGGTGGCAGGGAAGGCTTTGCGCCTATGGGCGGGCTATTCCACCGCCGACGTGGAGCCGTTGGAGATGCTGGCGCTTACGGGGGATTGGCGTGCGCTGCGGCGCGAATTTGCCCGCGGCGGTGTATCCGCCGAAGAGGGCGAGCGCGTCGTTTTGATTATCAAGTTGCGCTACGGCGTACGCGCGGCCGTGCGCGACGGGCAACTCGTTTTGCCCCCCAAACCCCTCAAACGATCGACCGAGGGCTTACTTACGGCGTTGCTTGCGGCGCTCGTCGTGGTGTTTTTGGCGGGCGTGGCCGCATTGGCGTTGGGGCTCGTCTACCGCGAGGGCGTTCCCGTGGGCAGTCTTGCCGATTTGCAAACCGTATCCGCCGACAAGCAATACGTACTCAAACGCGACCTTGCGCTCGACGACACGGTGGATTGGTCGCATTTGCATTTGAACGGCGCGGGGCATACGCTCACGATCGACGTTTCCGCCACGCCGCATACGGACGTCTTTGACGGCGCTATCGAAAATTGCACCGTGCGCATCGTCGGGCATGACGTCACCGTCACGCAGTCTTACGCCACGCTTGCGCGCGTCAACGCGGGCAGTTTTCGCAACGTCACGTTCTCGCTGGAAAGCGCGGAGGGGTGGACGGTCACGCTCGCCGACTTCGCACGCAACGAGGAAGGGCGCGCCGAGTCGTGCGCGTTCGGCGGACTGTTCGTCGAGAATAAGGGCGAGATATGCGGCTGTACCCTTCAGGGCGACCTCAACTGGGTAGGTATGGGCGAGGTGGACGGCGAATTGGGCGGTTTCGCTTCGACCAATACGGGGCTCATCGAGTCGTGCGCGTTGGAGGGCAACGTCAGGGCCGAAACCGTAGATTTGGGCGGCTTCGTCTTCCGCAACGAGAAGGGGGGCGTCCTGCGCGATTGTATCCAAAAAGAGGGGTACGTGGTGGCCCAAACCACGTCCGTCTATCAATGGTCGCCCAAAACGGGCGGCGTCTGCGCCGTCAATTACGGCGTGGTGGAGAACGCACGCGTATACGGCGACGTCGAATGTGCCAAAGCGGACGTTTCCTTCCCCGACGGCGAAAAGATATTGGTCAGTTACGTCCACGCGGGCGGCGTTTGCGCCAACAATTACGGCGTGTTGACGCATTGTCTGGCGACGGGCGGCGTGTACGGACGCGGGGATTATACCGCCGTCT
This sequence comes from Clostridia bacterium, assembly GCA_017394805.1. Classification (NCBI taxonomy): domain Bacteria; kingdom Bacillati; phylum Bacillota; class Clostridia; species Clostridia bacterium. The sequence goes on from JAFPXC010000003.1 coordinate 13,657, forward strand.
ACGCGGGCGGCATTGCGGCGGACAACTACTACGACAAAGAAACGAGCGACCAACCCGCCGTACTGCGGCAATGTATCGCGGCGGGCACCGTGCGTGCGGCGGGATATTATATCAATTTGGGCGGGCTGACGGGTGCGACCTCGGGCTATCTTGAGGCCGACTGTTTCAACGGCAAGTTGGAGTACGACGCCTCGCGTGCCGCCGCCGTGTACGTTGGCACGGTGTCGGGGTACGGGCGTTTCGAGGACGCGGACGTGCCCGAGTTGTTCAAGGACGATCACGTCTGCCGCTTGTACTATCAAACGCTGTTCGGGTACAACGCCGTGCCCGTCATCGGCTACTACGAGCAGGCGGCTTCGGCCATCGCGACCTTGGTCGGCGTCACCGACCACGATGCGTTGGAGTTCGGCACGTTGGAGGCATATTGGTATGGAAAAGAGAGCGAATAAATGGTTGTTTGTCGTCTTGTGCGTATGCCTTGCGGCCGCCGTGGCGGCGCTCGCGGTCGGCGTCGTATTTTTATCGCGGATTGCGCGGACGGGCGTTGCGCCCTTCTATGCGGTGGTCTGCGCCGCCGTGGCCATGGGCGCGTCCTTCGCGTCGCTGGGCGGTGTGGCGCTTTTGTGGTATCGACTGCGCCGCTTCTGAGGCACGAATGGGTATTGACTATTGGCGCAAAAAGTGCTGTAATAGATAAAGAGGTATAGATATGAAGCGTATATTGATAGTATTGACGGTGATTATATTGTGCGTTTGTATGGTATTTGCGGCCTTTGCCTGCAAAGACAAAACGCCCGCCGAAACGAAGCCTGCGGGCGAGCAAAACGGAACGCCCGATCACTCCGCCGAGGTCACGTTGACTTCCGCCGTGACGTTGGCTGAAGCCAACGCCGCCCAAGTGAGCGACGTGCCCACCATCGCCGATTGCACGGTAGGGGAGGGCTTCGATATCGGCACCGTGCGTTTCGCCTTCTATTCGCCCGAGACGGGCTGGACCGAGGACGTGGCCAACGCCCCCTTCGACGAGAGCAAACCCACGGTTATTCACTCGCACGGGCAGGGTGCGGACGGCTATATGTTCACGCCCGACGCCTTGTACGACGAGGGCTTCAACGTCATCAGTTTTTTGTGGGGCACGCTGTCGGACGATATGGACGTGCTGCGTATCGAGTTGCGCATTTGGCAACTCATCGAGGACTACGTCGACTACGGTGACAACGGCAACGTCCGCGAGGCCGCGGGCTTCAACTGCACCGTGCCCGAGATTTTCGCGGCGCGGTATTGCGATTTCTTTGCCCTGCACCCCGATTATAACTTGCCCATTCGCTTGACGGGGCATTCCTACGGCGGTCAACTCACGTTCGCTTTGTCGACCTATTTCACTAAATTGTTCCTGTCCCATCGTTTGCCCGCGCGCCTGTTGCCCGAGCGTTACACCTTGCTGGATCCTTATTTCGACAACTACGCACAGGACTTCGATTGCCGCTGGCTGGGCGTCAAAGTGCCCTATAGTTCGGTCGGCATGGCGCTCTATTGTCTAGAGAACGTCATTACGCCCAACAACGTGGCCATCGAGATGCTGCGCACTTCCAATTTGGTGGAGTTGGCGTGCATTATGGGCATCGACGACGACAACTCGCCCGATTACTTTACCCAAATGAAACCCCTCTTCCGCGTGGTGGAATTGGCCAACAAGAACGAGTTGCGCAATCAATTCAGCAGTTCCATCACGGGTTCGGGCTTCCTGCACACCATCGCCAACGATTTCTATTTCAGCCCCAACGCCCGCACCCTTTACGCCGACGCGGACGGCGTGGCTATCTTCGGCAGAGCCAATTCCGCCTCTCTCGTGTTGGCCACGCGCGGGATGCGCTTTGATTTCAACGTGGACCAAGAGGATTATCGTCGGTACGAAAACGTCACCGTATGGCGCACCCAACACGAGGCCGTGGAAGAGATGAGCGCAGAGGAGTTCGACGCGTATACCGTCGTTTCGGGCATAGTCGCCCGCGACGCCAACGCCAACGGCACTATGGACGAGAAAGCGGCCGAACGCCTTACGGGCGTCACCGTCATTTTGAAGGATCAGGCCGACGGCAGCGTGCAGACGGCGACGACCGCTTCGGGCTTCTACTCCTTCCGCGTCAAACGCGGCGCCACCTACACCCTCACTCTCAAGGCCGAGAATTATCAAGAGAAGACGGCCACCATTACGGCCTCTTCCTTCGTCAACCTCGCCGACTTCGCCCTCGCCAAGAAGGGCTAAAAACGTATGCGGACGAAAACGAGGCGCACCCGAAAGGACGCGCCTCTTTTTTTGTATATGCGCGTTAAGCATTACCCAAAAAGGCAATGAAAGGGGGCGTTTGCGATATCGTTCGGGATATTGCGTGAGAAAAAGCGCGGCGGCCGTTGACAAGGCGGCGGGCGCCGACCGTTCCGACATCGTCTATCTGGACAAGATACCCTTGCTGTAAGCGTGCGGTTTGATTGATTTATAGGGGCGTTTCCGTATTGGGTAACGCCATTTTTCTTCCCCTCTATACGCAAAAACGCCCCCTACGTAGGGGGTGTTTCGTGCAAAAGGCGTAGAAAAGTCCAATCATGCGTATTCGTCGAGCGGGTTTTTCCGACGCAACGGTTGCGGAACGGTACGACGCGTGGTATAAATGGGCCCAATCGAACGGGATGGGGAGCGGAGATTACTTCGACGCTTTTTCGGCGGGGATGGCCGACTCGTCGCGGACGTAGAGTTGGAAGCCGCATTGATCGAGGAACCAGTAGGCGTCGTCGAGGAGTTGATAGTCGTATTTCATCACGTCTTGCGCCAGTTCGGTAGAGCCTTTGATTTCCGCGGCGATGCGGCGGAAGGTTACCAATCCCTCGTAGGTAGACAGGTTTCCGTGGTGGCGCAGGAGGATGTTTTTGCCCTTGGTGGGTGCGCCGTCGGCGTTTTTCTCTTCTCGAATTTGTTGCAAAGTGGCGGGGATGAAGCCCTTGCTTATCATAAAACTATTCCAGCGATAGTGCTCCTGCATGGCCAAATTTCTACGGCGTGAGTCGGGGAAGTTGAGGTCGTATTCGATGATATGCTTGCCACGCGTGGTCAATTTGGGGTCGAAGCGGGGCATATCGTCTTTGGCGTAAATGCGCAGGTATTCCGCCTCGGTCAGTGCCTTGACCTCTTCGGTTTTGTCGCAGTAATCCAAGCCCATCAAGTGCAATTTGGTACGAAGGCTCAGACAGCAGTAAACGTTGGATTCGCGTTCGACGTGCGGCATGGAATTGTGCCATTTTTCCATAGATTCGTCGTGTGCTTTTTGCGCGGTCTCGGCGTCCACTACGCTGAGTTTGCGCGCCTTGATGTCGCTTTCGAGGGTGTAGGTTTCGTCGCGCAGCATCGCCATTTGATACAAGCGGTCGTTGAGAATGTGGTCAAGGTTGTACACGGTGGCGTCGAGGTCTGCGATGATGTAGCAATTCTCCTTTTGCATAAAGCTGTACTCTTTGCACCAAGTCTTGGCTTTGACGAAGATAACCATATTGTACGCGCCCCATTCACGCCGTTTTTCGAGTAGTTTTTGGGCCAAATCGAGGTTAGCGAGGTCGGAGCCAAAGGCAATAATCACATAGTTGACGTCGTCCTTGCCTTGCGTGACCAATTGGCGTAGCCGCGCGTAAAACGCGGGTGAGTCGATGCTCATACCGTAATAGTATTCGTGCGCGGGTTCGGCGGGTAGGGGCAAAAAGTTCTCTTTAGGTAAGCGGTCGTTTTCCGCGAGGACTACGCCCTCGGGCGGATTGATGCGGTACAAAACTTCATCACGATAGCGATAGTAATTATGATTGAGATTTTTGTTGTTGCCGTTGTCCTTGTCGAAGATGTGGTAATTGACCTGTTTGAGCACGGCGTCTCCCGTCTCGGCGCGGGTGAGAAACTGGTTGTTGGCGACCGAGGTCATAAATATTTTTTGATTGGTATCGCCGAAGCCCACCAGCATGACGTTGAGATTCACGTCGGGTTTGACGAGGGACGTGGCGTAGTCGATTTGACGCGCGTCCATGAAATGCGTGAGGGGGTATTTGTCGATAAAATCGGTGGCGATTTGTTGGTAGCGATCGACGTAGCGAATGATGCCGGAACCGTGGTCTACCAAGTCGTCATAGAGGTCGTCGTATTGCGAATTGCCGAATACGTATATCTGCAATGTCGTGCCGATGGATTGCAACGTTGCTTCGTCCAGGGTATGCAAATAGTCGTAAAATTGACGGCAGATATGCAGGTTGCGCTCGTCGTCTTGGGTGTTGATGATGACGACGTGGCGTGCAAGGGCGGCCTTTTTGGTGAGGCGTACGACGGCATCCGTCACGTCGTTGCCGCTGCCGATAGAGAAATACGCTACCTTGCGGGCGTAGTAACTCGTGCGCACGTCCGCGGGAATGCGTTCTTCGACGATAAGTTTGGCGTAGTCGAGGGCGCTTTCGTAGATGGTGACGGAGGTGGGGTTCGCACCGATGATGATGAGTTTGGCGCGGCGCGACGTCAAGAAGCGCAGATTCTGCCAAGACGCCCATATGTTTTGGTTGAAAACCGAAAAGGACAAGAGGAGCATATTGAGCGCCACCACGACGAAGAAGGAGTAGACGACGCCCCGATAAAACGCGTTGACGGCCATCAGACCGGAGATAGAGGCAACCTCGTATTTGAGCACGATGGTAGTGACTGCTTTGTTGATGGCGGCCAGGAGAGCGGTGGCGAAGTCGTTGCCGCTATAAATATGTCCGACCACATACAGCGGAACGGAAATAAAATAGATCAGGAATCCTTTGCCTTTTTTGAATCCGCGGACGAATGCGATGCGGTCTCTTCTGTTTTTGACGATGAGCGAGATGACGACGTAGAGCACCAAAGTCGCCATCAATCCCAAACATATAGCCGTTGCGATATTGTAACCGAGCATAATATATTCTCTCTTAAAATCATTTACAATATTATAGCATAGAAACGAATTGTTGGCAATATCATTCAACCTATTGCGCGAGAAAAAGCGCGGCGGGCGTTGACAAGGCGGCGGGCGCCGACCTATAGTAAGAGAGTATTTGCTTCTCACGCAAACCATGCGGAGATAACGGATACGAAGGGGGTAATTACTATGAAAACCATATCGAAAACCATCGTAGGCAAATACAACACCGCCATCGTCTTCACCGAGCAAGTGGAAGACGGCGCCGTGGAGCAAATCAAACGCTTGTGCGATTTCGAGCCCTTCCGCGACGCCAAGATCCGCATTATGTCCGACGTGCACATGGGCGTGGGCTGTACCATCGGCACCACTATGACCATCACGGACAAGGTCGTGCCCAATATGGTGGGCGTGGATATCGGGTGCGGTATGCTCGTGGTCAAGTTGGACGCCAAGGCGGTAGACTATCCCCGTCTGGACGAGTATATCCATCGCAACATTCGCTCCGACACGAGCGTCCGCGACACGGCGCACGATTACGCCGCCCGCATAGACCTCGGCGAGTTGCGTTGCAAAAAATACGTAGACCTCTTCCGCGCCGAGCGCAGTATCGGCACGTTGGGCGGCGGCAATCACTTCATCGAGATCGATCGAGACGAGAGTGGCGACCTCTATTTGGTGATTCACTCGGGTAGTCGCCATTTGGGCGTCGAAGTGGCCGATAGCTATCAACGCGCCGCGTTCGAGCGCTTGGGCGGCAAGTGGGGCACACGCGGCTGCGAAGTGGTGCTCGAACGGATGCGAGCCGAAGGCGAAGAAGGGAACGGGTTGCCGCAAAAACCCCTATACGTCCCCCAGGAATTGGCGTACGTCGAGGGGGAGTTGATGGACGATTATCTCCACGATATGCGCATCACCCAGCGCTTTGCCTCGCTCAACCGCAAGGCGATGGCGGACGACATTTTGCGCGGTATGGGGCTTGCGAAATGCGACGAATTCGAGACCGTGCACAACTACATCGACCTCGAGCACCGCATCTTGCGCAAGGGCGCGGTGTCCGCCGAGAAGGGCGAGCGCTTGCTCATTCCGCTCAATATGCGGGACGGCAGCCTGTTGTGCGTGGGCAAGGGCAACGAGGAGTGGAACTGTTCGGCGCCGCACGGCGCGGGGCGTCGTCTCAGCCGCAGTTGTGCCAAAAACACGTTGAGCCTTGCCGAATACCACCGCGAGATGGAGGGCATATACTCCACGTCGGTCAATATGCGCACGCTGGACGAAAGCCCCATGGCCTACAAGTCCATGTACGACATTCTCAAAAATATTCGTCCCACCGTTGCGGTGGTGGAACGCATCGTGCCCACCTACAACTTCAAAGCACCCGAAAAATAATACAGCACCCATTCACATCACCCGAAAAACAAAAATACGCCGTCAAGAAATACGATTCTTGGCGGCTTTTTGTCGGTATGGGTGACGATATGATTCGGCGTTTTATTGTGCGGGATCTTCTATGCGGTCGGCGGACGTTTCGTTTTCGGCGTGCAATATGCGGCAAATCGCCTTGCGCGCCCCGTGTTCGGCGAGATTCATAATCAATCTGTCCGTCCCGTCTTCTGCGTTCAGCGGCGTAAAACCATAGGCCGCCAATTCCCCGTTGATATAATCGATCTTATTTTCTTTCGTAGTTTCCGTGTTTTTTTCGGTGAGTTTCCAAAGCAAAAATTCTTTTCTCGTCAACGGATTATCCGTCTTTGGCTCACATTGTAAATCCCGCAACGCGCTACCGTCCATATTGAATAGGCACAGTACCGTTGTCGGCATATTGTAAAAAAGTCGCATTGCCTCTCGGCTCAAAGTGTTGGTATATCTATCGTATAAGGGGTTTTCGTCGTTGCCTATATTGACAAGCGTTTGCACTATTAGGCTGCGTATTTCGTCTATATCTTTGCTCGAAGCGGCGGCTTCGATCAGCATTCTGTTGGTTCGCTTCGCGATCATCGGCCTGAGGCTCGATAGCTCCTTCTGCATGGTTGCGATCAATTCTTTTCCCATCGCCTTTTTTCGTTCGGCGCAATCGGTACTTGCCTTGGTAAATTGCAGGTACCATTCTCGATTTCTGTCATTCATTTTCTTATTCGCCCCGTGAATAGAATGGGGGCACCTCCTTCACTATGCTTTAATTATAGTCCGTAAAAACCCGTTCGACAATAGTCTCGGGCAAATTTTTTTTCGTTTGCCTCCCGCAAAACACGAATCGCGCCCGCCGACAACGCCGCGAAAAAGAATTTTCGTGCAATCGCTATCAACCTATTGACAAGGTGGGTAAATAGCGATATAATGCAACCGTACGAGGGGTGTACGGGTATGCCGCCCTCGTACGAGGATATTATTGATAAAGAGGTAACGTATGCAAGTATATCTGGACAATGCGGCGACCACCGCGATGAGTCAAGCGGCCGTAGACGCTATGACGCCCTATTTTCGGGAGGCGTACGGCAACCCCTCCAGCCTGCACTCGATGGGCCAGCGCGCCAAAGAGGTGTTGGAAGAGGCGCGGGCGAAGGTAGCCGCCTGTTTGGGCGCGGACGTCGGCGAAATCTATTTTACGTCGGGCGGTAGCGAAGCGGACAACCAAGCCATTCTTTCGGCCGCCGAAATAGGCAAAAGGAAGGGCAAAAAACATATCGTCACGACGGCGTTCGAGCATCACGCCGTACTGCACACTTTGAAGAAGCTCGAAAAAGAGGGCTTCGAGGTCACCTATCTCTCGGTGGGGCGCGAGGGCAACGTCACGCCCGCGCAGGTGGCGGACGCCATACGCGAGGACACCTGTTTGGTCACCGTGATGACGGCCAACAACGAGATAGGTTCGGTACTGCCCATAGCCGCCATCGGCGCGGTGTGTCGGGAGCGGAAAGTTTTGTTCCACACGGACGCCGTGCAAGCCGTCGGGCACGTTCCCGTAGACGTGGCGGCGATGCACGCGGATATGCTGTCGCTGTCCGCGCACAAGTTCCACGGGCCCAAAGGCGTGGGCGTGTTGTACGCGCGCAAAGGCGTTGCGCTTACCCATCTGATAGAGGGCGGCGCGCAAGAGCGGGGCAAGCGCGCGGGTACCGAGAATATCGCGGGCGTCGTGGGGTTGGCGACGGCACTCGAGGAAGCCACCGCGCATTTGGCGGAGAATATGGCCAAGGTGGCGGCTTTGCGCGACAGATTGATAGAGGGACTCCGTGCTATCCCGCACTCCGTACTCAACGGGGACAAGCAAAACCGCCTGCCCGGCAACGTCCACTTTTGCTTCGAGGGCATAGAGGGCGAGAGCCTCTTGTTGCTCTTGGACGAGTACGGCATCGAGGCGTCCTCTGGCTCGGCGTGCACGTCGGGTTCGTTGGATCCCAGCCACGTATTGCTGGCCATCGGGCACCCGCACGAGATCGCGCACGGCTCCTTGCGGCTTACGCTTAGCGAATACACCACCGCAGAGGAGATCGACTACGCGTTGGATATCATTCCCAAGGTGGTGGACAGACTGCGCAATATGTCCCCCGTATGGCGGGACAAGATCACGGGCAAGAAGCCCTTTATATTGGAATAAGGAGAGATAATTATGGCTTTGTATAGTGAAAAAGTGATGGATCATTTCCGCAATCCGCGCAACGTGGGCGTTATCGAGGACGCCAACGGCGTGGGCGAAGTGGGCAACGCCAAATGCGGCGATATTATGAAAATATATCTCAAGATAGAGAACGACGTCATCGCGGACGTCAAATTCGAGACCTTCGGCTGCGGCTCTGCCATCGCGTCCAGCTCTATGGCGACCGAACTCATCAAGGGCAAGCCCCTGTCCGACGCGCTGACTTTGACCAACAAGGCGGTGGCCGAGGCCTTGGACGGTTTGCCCGCCTACAAAATGCACTGTTCGGTGCTGGCGGAAGAGGCCATCAAGCGGGCCATTCTCGACTATTACAAACGCGCTGGCATTCCCTATGACGAGGAAGCGTTTCGCGAGGTGGATTGCTGCCACGACGGAGCGGACGATTAGAGCGCGCTATCCCTATCGACGAGGAGACCGAAAAAATCGGTCTCTTTTTTTGCAAATGCGTGAAAATCGCTTGACCGAGTAACGTTCGTTGTGGTAAAATCATATTAACCTACGAGGTTGATAGGCAAAAGGAGAATGTATGAAAAACCAGTTGCGAATACTTGCGCGTAAAGATTTCCGTTGCGGACGAATGTGCGGACGATGTCGATAGCAAACGAACGAACGATATCATTCAACCGACCAAAAGGAGATAGTATTATGGCAAATTACAAATTCGAAACTTTACAAATACACGTTGGGCAGGAGCAGCCCGATCCGGCGACGGACGCGCGGGCGGTGCCCATCTATGCGACCACGTCCTACGTCTTTAAGGATTCCGCGCAGGCGGCGGGGCGATTCGGTCTGACCGAGGGCGGCAATATCTACACCCGCTTGATGAACCCCACGAGCGACGTGTTCGAGAAGCGCATCGCGGCCTTGGAGGGCGGCGCGGCGGCACTCGCCACGGCTTCGGGCTCCGCGGCCATCACCTACGCGATACAGAATATCGCCACGGCGGGCGATCACGTCGTATCGTCCACCAACTTGTACGGCGGCACGTACAACCTATTGGCGCATACCCTGAAAGATCAAGGGCTGTCCGTGACCTTCGTGGACCCCTCCGATCCCGCCAATTTCGCCCGCGCCATTCAACCCAATACCAAGTTGCTGTATGCGGAGACGTTGGGCAACCCCAACTCGGACGTCATCGACATAGAGGCCATCGCCGACGTAGCGCACGCCAACGGCATTCCGTTTATCGTGGACAACACCTTCGCCACCCCGTATCTATTGCGCCCCATCGAGCACGGCGCGGACGTGGTGGTGCACTCGGCCACCAAGTTCATCGGCGGACACGGCACGGTGATGGGCGGCGTGGTCGTAGACGGCGGCAAATTCGATTGGGCGCAGAACGACAAATTCCCCGGTCTCAGCCGACCGAATCCCTCCTATCACGGCGTGGTATTCACCGAGGCGTGCGGCAATTTGGCGTATATTCTCAAGCTACGTACCACCCTTATGCGTGACCAAGGCGCGGCCATATCCCCCTTCAACTCCTTTCTCTTGCTGCAAGGGTTGGAGACCTTGTCTTTGCGCTTGGAGCGGCACGTGGAGAACGCGTTGAAAGTGGTGGATTATCTCAAAAATCACCCCCAAGTGGAGAAGGTCAATCACCCCTCGCTCGAAGTGGGGCGGCAAAAGGCGTTGTACGACCGCTATTTCCCCCACGGCGCGGCGTCCATCTTCACCTTTGAGGTCAAAGGGTGCGCCGCCGACGCTAAAAAATTTACCGAAAGCCTCGAACTGTTCAGCCTGTTGGCCAACGTGGCGGACGTCAAGTCGCTGGTCATTCACCCCGCGTCCACCACGCACTCACAGCTGTCCGACGAGGAACTGTTGCAGGCGGGCATCAAGCCCAATACCGTGCGTCTGTCCATCGGCACCGAGCACATAGATGACATTATCGCCGACCTCGAAAGAGGATTTGCGGCCATCAAATAATCATAAGGAGAACGAAATTATGGCAAACATCTATACTTCCGCCGATCAGTTGGTCGGCAAAACCCCTCTTTTGGAACTCACCCACATAGAAAAAGCGCTTGGCTTGCAGGCGAAGATTTTGGCGAAGCTGGAGTATTTCAATCCCGCTGGCTCGGTCAAGGACCGTATCGCCAAAGCCATGATCGAGGACGCCGAGGCGAAAGGGCTATTGTCGGCCGACTCGGTCATCATCGAGCCGACCTCGGGCAATACGGGCATCGGTCTCGCGGCCATCGCCGCGGCCAAAGGCTATAAGATCGTCATCGTGATGCCCGAAACCATGTCGGTCGAGCGTCGCCAACTGATGAAGGCCTACGGCGCCGAACTCGTGCTGACCGACGGTGCCAAGGGTATGAAAGGCGCCATCGCCAAAGCGGCGGAGTTGGCCGCCGAGACGCCCAACAGCTTCATTCCCGGTCAATTCGTCAACCCCGCCAATCCCCGTATACACCGCGAGACCACAGGCCCCGAGATATACGAGGATACGGACGGCGCGGTGGACTTCCTCGTCGCGGGCGTAGGTACGGGCGGCACCATCACGGGCGCGGGCGAGTACCTCAAGAGTCGCAATCCCGCCGTCAAAGTGGTGGCGGTGGAGCCGAAGACGAGCGCGGTGCTGTCCACGGGCGTGGCCGGGCCGCACAAGATACAGGGCATCGGCGCGGGATTCGTGCCCGACGTTCTCAATACCGCCGTGTATGACGAGATCATTCCCGTCGCCAACGAGGACGCCTTCGCTACCGGCAAACTCATCGGCAAGTCGGAGGGCGTGCTGGTGGGCATTTCCTCGGGCGCGGCGACCTGGGCGGCCATCGAATTGGCCCGCCGTCCCGAAAACAAGGGTAAGAATATCGTGGTCATTTTGCCCGACACGGGAGATAGGTATCTATCCACGGCGCTATTCGCGGATTAACGACGGCATATCTTTGGGAAAAGGGTAGATTTTTGCGGATAATGGTTGTATAATGGTCGTAGACCGCACCGCCCAACCCCAAGGAGGTATCGTTATGAGGATTTCGACGAGAGGAAGATACGCTTTGCGCGTAATGATAGATTTGGCCGAACACAACAGCGAGAAGTATATCCCGCTGAAGGACGTCGTGGCCAGACAGGATATTTCGCAGAAATATCTCGAGAGCATTATGACCGACTTGTCGAAAGCGGGTATGTTGGACGGTCAGCACGGCAAGGGCGGCGGGTATCGTCTGAACCGCAGCCCCGACCGCATCACCGTGTTGGAAATATTGCAGGTCACCGAGGGCGACCTCGCGCCCATCGCGTGTCTCGACCGCGCATCCGAGCCTTGCGCGCGAGCGGCCGAATGCCGCACCCTGCCTATGTGGGAGAAACTATATACGATGATACGCGACTACTTTGACGGCATCACCTTGGCCGACCTCATGCAAGAGGGCGGCGGCGTGGACGATTACGTCATTTGACCAATACGACAAAAGGCGCGTCGCAGATGCGGCGCGCTTTTTTCGTGTATGGTTTACGGGTTTATGCGCTCAGTCCAAATCGCGGTGACGGAAGACCACCACGCGGCGGAGTTGCCCGTCCTCTTGCGGCTCGGCCAAGGCGGGGTTTTGGCGTAGCAGTTCGGAGGGGGCCACGTGCACGGCGCGGGCGACGTCCCACACGGATTCGTCGGGTGCGGCGAAGTAGACGGACATCACGGCGTCCGTATTCGTCCGCTCGGTCGCTTCGATGGCGGTGGTATAACGCACGAGGGTGGGGCGGTAGCATTTGACGGAGAACAACAAAGTCATTTCGACCGTGCCTCCCACGGCGCTCACGTCCAGAGCGATGGCTTCGCCCGACAAAAGGCAGTTCTCGGATACGCCTTCGGAGGCGAACGCGGTTGAGAAGGGCATCTCTACCTCGGTAGCGTCGTACGCGCCTTCCTCGGTGCGGTACAAAACGCTCGCTACGGCCAATCCTTCCACCGTGATTTGCCCGTCGCCCGCTATCAGGTTGGCGACGTTGACGGTGCTCGCCGTGGCGGCGATAGCGCTTGCCGATACGGGCAGGTCGTCGCCCACCTTGGCGGTGATGCGCTCGGTGCGTGATAGTTGCCCCGCGAAGCGGCGGCATACGAAACTGTCGCGGCGCACGACGAGGTCGCAGTCGGCCACGTAGGCGTCCGCCACCAGGACGTAATCGTTGCGGTTGACGCGGTAGCCCCTTGCCGCCAGCACCATTTCTATGCGCAAGACGTTGTCGTCGTCCTCGCCCGTCAGCACCAATTTGGCCTGCTTGGTCGCGAGGGTAATATCCACCTCGCCCTCCACGTCCAACTGTTCGGCGAAGTCGAACGCGATCTCCTTTTCGCGCACCTCGCCTTGGGTTTTGTACACCACGACGGCGGCCACTTTTCCCTCGACCGTGGTACTGTCTACCCCCATACGTGTGGCGGTATGCAGTGCCTTGGCGTCAAAATAGAGCACGCGATCCACGCCCGTGCCCACCTCGACTTCTTCCACCAATTCAAAGGTGCTGTCGGGGATGGCGGTGAGGGTGACGGTGGAGATTTCTTCTTCCAGACACTCGCCCTCTACGGCCGCTACGGCGTCCGCTTCGTGCGATACGACGGCCAATACGTTGATCTCGCACACGGCTTCGAGTTGGATCCTGTCGGCCGAAAGGGTGTAGTCCGCGTCCAACACGCCCGCCGTGGCCGAGGCTTCGCCCACCGCGATGGCTTCGTCCTCTACGTCCATATCGAAATCGGCGAAATAGTCCAATCCGCAGGTCTTGCCCTCGCCGTCCAGATAGAGGATCTTGTAGGTCACCTTGCCCGCCGCTTGCGCTTTGCCCTCGACGGTTTCGACCGAGGTGACTGTGGCGCCCACGTTGACCGTGAGCAGTTTCGTGGCGCCGCCTCTATCCTTGAGGTCTATCTCGGTGCGGACGACGGTTTGGCCCTTGGCCACCCATTGCATACAATCGTTACGAATGTTTTGATAATTGATTTCCATATCCTTGCCTCCCTAAGTTTTCGCCATACTATATGCGGCGGGGGCAAGTTATAGAACAAAAAAACGCGGCGAAAGTCAAATCGCCCGCGTTTCCGGTTTGCCGAAGAAAAACGGCAACGCTACTTCTTTACCTGAAAGAGGCGGTCTTTGAGCATATATTGGTTGTAGACGGTGGGATCGTCGGAGACGACTTTGCGTTCGCGCTGGGGTTTGGCGGGAATGCCCGCGACCAGGGTGTAGGGCGGCACGTCCTTGGTGACGACCGCCGAGGTGGCCACCATCGCGCCCGTGCCGACAGTCACGCCGGGCAATACGGTGCAGTTGGTGAATAGTTTGGCGTAGGCGCCGATATGCACGGGGGCGTAGGTGCGCACCATGTGGTCCACCTCGCTGTGGTTGTGCGAAAAGATCTTGACGTACTCGGTGAGCATGGCGAAGTCATCCATCGTTACGCCGCCCTTACTGTCCACGTACACGCCCGCGTTCCAACTGACGTTGTCGCCCAATTCGATTTGATTGCCGAAGTTGAAGCGGCACCCTTCCGCGCACACGAAGCCCTCGCCACACCGCTTGAAAAGGCGCTTCGCTATCATTTGACGGAAAGGAATGGCAAAGGCGCAGTTGATACCCCAAGGTGTTCTATCCAACAGTTCCCACACCACGTGCAGGCGGTGTTGCTCGGGGGTGTAGGGGTGCTCGTCGTAGAGGGGCATATAATCCGTCCACAAGCGCATACCGTCGAGGGTTTCCTCGTCCGTCGTCAGCCCCAATTCGGCCAAAACGGCCACGGCCTTGGCGGCGGTCATCTCCCCCTCGAAGAGGGCTTGCATCGTTTCCAATTTGATTTGTACTTTGTCCATATCGTTCTCCGTTTAGTTGAACTTTAACTATTTTCGCGCAGTTTGGTTTTAATACGAAAGGCGTTTATTGCAGTTTGCGGATAAATACGGGGATGGGCGGATCGCCCTTCCAGTTGTGGAAGCGCGCCACGACCACTTGGTAGCGGCTGTCGTCCAAGGTCGCGAGGAAGGGCAACAGGCTATCCCGCTCCTCGTAGCCCGAGTCGCCGCCGTAATATATGCCTATGGTCATCAATCCCCCTATACGTAGTAGGGAAAGTCCTGCCAAAACGGCCGCTTTGGTGCTGTCGAAATGAGTAAAGACCATGTGGTCGCCCTTGGGCAAATAGCCCAAATTGAACATAATGCAGTCGACGCTGTCCTTGGGGCGATAGGCCGCCATATCGGCGTGACTCGACAGGACCACCTCGGCCTCGAGTCCTTTCTCGGCGAGCAGTCGGCGGGTGCTTTCTACCGCCTCTTGCTGGACGTCCATCGCCAGCACGTCGCCCGAACTGCCCACGAGTCCGCACAAAAAGGCCGTGTCGTAGCCGCGCCCCGCGGTGGCGTCTATGCAACGGTCGCCCGCTTTGACGTGGGCGGACACTACGTCGTGAATGAGTTGAAGGGGAGAGATAGCGTTCATATCGTTTTGATGATTTGCCAAGCGGCAACGAGGTCGTCCAATCGCCATCGGGCGTTGGCGGGGGAGGTGGAGGGTAGCAAGGTCGCTTTGTCTACGTATTGCGGGAAGTGGCGCACGAACAGGTCGTAGGCCGTCCGTCCGTTGAGGAAGACTCGGCGTATAGGCGCGCCCTCTACGAGCGCCTTGAGGTCGGTGGGGCGCACTTCGCGTATGGTGGCGTCGGCGGAGCCCACGATGGCGCACCGCTCCACTACGTCGTACAACGCGACGTGACGCACGAGGAGCAGCCGCGCTTTTTCGTCCTTGTCCGCGCCCACGAAGTCGGCGTCGAACAAAGCGGACATCACCCGCCAAAAGCGATTTTGGGGATGCATATAGTAGAAGCCGTTTTCTTTGGACTTCACCGAGGGGTGCGAGCCGAGGATGAGCACGGTACAGCGCTCGTCCCACACAGGGCGAAAGGGCATCTGCGACGTGGCGCCGCCTATCTCGTCATGGTGTACGTTCCTTGCCATACGGGCTCCTTGGCGCGGGTGTTGTAGGCGGTCATACGCACCACGCCGTCGTGGAACTCGACCACGCTGTAGGTCAGGCTATGGCCGATAAGTCCCGCCGAAATGCCGCCGCACCGCAGTACGGGCACGTCCACGCCGTCCACGCCGTTTTGGAAGAAGTTGAGGTCGTGTTTGTGCCCGGACAGTTGGAAGTCGGCGCTCATCGCTTGCAGGCAATGGTTGTAGCGCACGACTTGCGCCTCTGCCTGTGCGTTCTTGACGCCCTCCGCCACCGAGGCGTAGTCCCACACGTGCACCAACACCACGTCGTAGCCGGCGGACGCCGTTTGTCCGGCGAGCCAATCCAACTGCTCTTCGCGGTAGGGGATATAGCGCCCCACGCCCGCGTATTTTTCTTCCTCGAGGTCCACGTTGCAACTGCCCGAATCCAGCACCGTGAAGGTGTAGTCACCGTAGGTGGTGCGGTAGTAGAGGCTGTCGAAGCCCAACAGGTAGGCGAGGTCCGCGCCCATCTCGCAATGCGTGTCGTGATTGCCCTTGGCGTAGAGAACGGGCACTTCGCCGTGCGAGAGATACCACGCGGGGTAGAGCAAAAAGTCGGATATGTCCAACTCCTGGTGCACGAAGTCCGAGAAGTCGCCGAGCATCACCACCACGTTGTAGTCGTCCTGCCGTACCGATTGGAATTTGGTGCGGCTGAGGCAATGGTTGTCCGTCACGACGGCCATCTTCACGTCCCCCGTGGGGCGTCCCTTGAAGGTGCGTGCGGCCGTAATGGTCTTGCCTCGCTTGGCGAAATAGGGGGCGTTGTCGCAAAAACGCGTGGCGTGCACGGTGTAGGTGTTGCCGTCGAGGTGCTCGTAGGGCACGTTGGCGTGGTGTATGGTGCGGGCGGAATACAGCCTGCCGTAACTGGCGTCGTCCACCTCGTACTCTACGCCTGCGTAGGTGTAGGTGACGTAGCCCGAGGAGATGGTGGACGTACTCCACACGATACTGTAATCCTTGCCCGTGTCGAAGACGATGGGCTCGCTGACGAACGTGAAGGGTTCGATATTCCAAAACTCGGCGGCCACCAATAGCAGTCCGCAGAGGGCGTATACCGTCACGATGATGGCGATGCGGATCTTGTCGGTAAGGTGCGGTATGACGAAAGCGAGCGACAACGCCGCGCCGAAGCCCAAAAGGAAGGGCGCTTCTTTGTCGAAATAGAACCGCGCCATAGGTATGGACGAGGATAGCAAGATGAGTATAATGACGTTGGCAAGGGTGCACAGCGCCGTGGCGATGGCAAAGGCAAAGTACAGCCCCACCACGACCTTATGCTCGGTAAAGGCGCGACAGATGCCCAAGTTGCGCACGAACAGCAGGGACAAAACGCACACGGCCGCGACGATTTGGAAGATGCGTAGGCCGTAGTCTATCCCCCACACGGCGGTGGCGAAACTCGGGTGAAAGTCGGTGGATAGATAAAACAAAAACGGATTGAAAAACGCCATCAACCCGATAGCCAACGCCACGGGACGGCGATAGACGAAGCGCTTGATACTCTCCATATTTCTTACTCCTTGGTGGATATAATCAATTATATCACTTCGGCGTGCAAATTGCAAGATACCCCGCCGCATTTTCTTTCGCGTTGCTGTCGAGGGGCGTGATGGGGCTATGGTAACAAAAACCCCGCCACGCGGCGGGGTTTTCGATACCAAATAGGCATTATTTGCTACGGCCGAACTCTTTGTTTTTGGCCTTAATGAGGTCTTTGACGCGCTTGGACGGAATGCGCTTGGCGCGCCACGTCCAGTTGCCGTAGGGAATGGACGGGGTGTTCATACGCCCCTCATCGTTGGTGAGGCCCAACCAATCCTGCAAGGGAATGACGGCCAGATTGGCGCGGGAAGCCAAAGCCATATCGATGAGGGCTTGGGTGCGCGTGCAATGATGGGTGGGACACTCGCGCTTGAAGCGCGCCAGCACTTCGCCCTCCAGATTGCGGCAGAAGGTGCGCGTGCAGTCGCTGTCGTGCGAACCCGTGTAGACCACGCAGTTGTCGGTGGTGTATGTGCGGGGCAGGTACTCGGCGTCCTCGTCAAAGAAGGCGAATTGCAATATCTTCATGCCGGGGTAGCCGCAGAAATCCAACAGGTCGCGCACTTCGGGGGTGATGAAGCCCAAATCCTCGGCGATGATGCGCGTATCGGGCAACTTCTCCTTGATGGTGGCGAAGAGTTCCTTGCCGGGGCAGTATTCCCAATGCCCTCTACGGGCGTTTTCGTCCCCGAAAGGAATGCTGTAGTAGCCCGCGAAACCGCGGAAGTGGTCGATGCGCAAAATGTCGTAGAGGCGCATATTGTTGCCTATTCGCTTTACCCACCAATCGAAGCCATGGCTACGCATAACTTCCCAATTATAGATGGGGTTGCCCCACAGTTGACCGTCGGGGGAGAACCCGTCGGGCGGACAGCCCGCCACCACGGTAGGATTGAGCCTTTCGTCCAAGAGAAACAGGGAGGGATTGCGCCACACGTCCACGCTGTCGTAGGCCACGTAGATGGGCATATCGCCGATGATCTGCACGCCTTTTCGGTGGGCGTAGGCCTGCACCTTGTGCCATTGACGGAAGAAGGTGTATTGCACCCAACGCCAAAAACCCATCTCGCGGCGGAAGTCGTCCGCGTGTCGCTTGGCGCTGTCGTAATACTTGTATTCGTCCTCCCACGAGGACCAGGGGCGATACTCGTGCGCCACTTTGAGCGCCATAAACAGAGCGTAGTCCTCCACCCATTCGTTCTCGCGGCAGAAGCGGGTGTACCACGCCTCGCCTTTGAAGCGGGCGTACGCCTTGCGCAAAAGGTCGAACCGCGTATAGAAGAGCCAACCGTAATCCACTTTGCCTTGCGGACAACGGGCCGACTGCGCCTCGCTCGCCGTGAGAAGCCCCTCGGCCACCAACTCGTCAAGGTCGATGAAATAGGGGTTGCCCGCGTCGGCGGCGGGAGATTGATAGGGACTGTCGCCATAGGCGGTGGGATTGAGGGGCAAGACCTGCCAGCAGGTGGTTTTGGTGGAGGCCAAAAAGTCAATCCACCGATAGCAAGGACGGCCGAACGTACCGATGCCGTAGGGAGAGGGAAGAGAGCTGACGGCCATCAGGATGCCGCTTTTTTTTGTAAAACCAAAATTATCCATAAGACACCTCGCTATCATTGTAAAATGGAAAAAAGAGCGTGTCAAGCGGAAAAGAAATATTTGTCGATAAACCGTATGCTTCCTATGCAAAGAAGAGCGCATTATATTGACAACATCGCGCTTGCAATCTATAATTATAATATGAAATATGGGCTAATCGCCCGCTTTGGAGGTATACTATGGGATTAATCAGAGCAATCGCGTCTTCTATCGGCGGCAAATTTGCGGATAGCTGGCTGGAAGTATTGGAAGCGGACAATATGGACGACAATACCGTATTCACCAAAGGAGTGTTGGTGCGCAAGGATTCCAGGCGCAACAACAACCGCAAAGGTGAATCGGATATCATCAACAACGGCTCCATCATCCACGTCTACGACAATCAATGCGTGCTGTTGGTGGACGGCGGCAAGATCATCGACTACTGCGCCGAGCCCGGCTACTACAAGGTGGACAACACCGCGTCGCCCTCGCTGTTCAACGGCGAATTGTGGGAGTCCGTTAAGGAGACCTTCCGCCGTATCAAGTTCAGCGGTGTGCCTTCTGCTTCGCAAAAAGCGTTCTTCATCAACTTGCAAGAGATCAAGGGCATCAAATTCGGCACGCCCAACGCGGTCAACTACTACGACAGTTTTTACAATGCCGAGTTGTTCCTCCGTGCGCACGGCACGTATAGCATCAAAATCGTGGATCCGTTGAAGTTCTACGCCGAGGCCATTCCCCGCAACGCGTCGAGAGTGCAAATTCAAGACATCAACGAGCAATATCAAAGCGAGTTCCTCGAGGGCTTGCAGACCTCCATGAACCAAATGAGCGCGGCGGGCATCCGCATCAGTTTCGTCACCTCGAGAGCGGCGGATTTGTCCCGCTATATGGCGGACGCTCTGGACGACAGCTGGCGCGACAAACGCGGTATGGAAATCTTGGCCGTCGGTTTGGCGAGCATCAGTTACGACGAGAAGAGCAAAGAGCTCCTCAATATGCGCAACCAAGGCGCTATGCTCGGCGATCCCAACGTGCGCGCCGGCTACGTGGCCGGTTCGGTCGCGCGCGGTATGGAAGCGGCCGGTTCCAACTCGGCCGGCAGTATGAACGGCTTTATGGGCGTCGGCATCGGCGCGTCTATGGCGGGCATGGCCGGTATGATGGGCGGCGCGGTAGGCGGCGCTATGGGTACCGCCGCACCTGCGGCACCCGCGGCGGGCGCGGCCCCTGCGGCAGGCAGCGGCGCGACGGCGGCTCCTGCGGCGGGCACTTGGACGTGTGCTTGCGGCGCGGTCAACTCGGGCAAATTCTGCTCGGCTTGCGGCAAACCCAAACCCTCGGGCTGGTTCTGCCCCAACTGCGGCAGAAGCAACGACTCCTCGATGAACTTCTGCCCCGACTGCGGCACGCGTAAACCCTAATGGAACCAGAAGTATTTGAAGATTCGAAAGAAGCGTCCTCGCTTACCTGTCCCGGATGCGGCGCTCCCATCAAATACGATCCCGAAAAGGGGGAGTTTTGCTGTGAGTACTGCGGTAGCAGTTTCTCCTATCAACAGATGGAGGAGTATCGCCGCCAAGAAGCCGAGGCGAAGAAAGAGGACGAGGCCTTCGACGCGCAACTTCGGGAGTACGCTTGTCCCTCCTGCGGCGCGTCTATTTTGGCGGACGAGACCACCGTGGCGCAGTTTTGCGCCTATTGCGGCAATCCCGTTATTCTCAAAGGCAGGGTGACGGGGCAACTCAAGCCGCAGAAGATCATTCCTTTCGCCGTCGGCAAAGAGAAAGCCATCGAGATCCTCAAGGGAGTGCTGTCCAAAAAGCCCTTTGTGCCCAACGATTTCAAGCGCGAGTCCACGTTGGACAAAATCACGGGCATCTATCATCCTTTTTGGATGACGGACGCGGATACCGATTGCGCGTTGAACGCCGACGCCACCAAGGTCAAGGTGTGGGTGACGGGCAACAAGCAATATACGCGCACCGACTACTACGACGTGTGGCGCCGCGCGGACATTCACTTCGAGGACATTGCGACCAACGCGTTGCAGAGCGCGGACAAAGTCTTGATGGAGGGCGTGCTGCCCTATCCCGTCGAGGCGCACCGCGACTTCGATATGAGTTATTTGTCGGGCTTTTTCGCCAAGCGCAACGACCTCACGCGCGAGGACGTCAAGAGCGAGGTGGCCAAACGGATGCGCAGCTATTCGCAGCAGCTCCTCTCTGGGACCATTCGCGGGTACGATACGGTCAAGGTCACCAAAAACGCCGTCATCGTCAACAAGTGCAACTGGGACTACACCCTTTTGCCCATTTGGGTGCTCAACTACCGCTATCACGGCAAGACCTACGTCTTCGCCATCAACGGTTATACGGGCAAGATGTTCGGCGATTTGCCGCTCAGTCGGCCGAAGATGGGCATTACCTTCGGTAGCATTGCCGTAGGCTTAGCCACCGTCCTCAGTTTGATAGGAGGGCTTCTGCTGTGAAAAAATTGCCTGTCATTTTACTTTTGATAGTAGTAGCGGTCGTTTCGGTGCTGGCCTTTTCGGGGTGCGTAGCGGACAAAAATCGCACGACCTTCCTATATGACGAAAAGGGGTTGTTCTCCGCCGAGCAAGTGGCGCAAATCAACGAGGCGTGCGCCAAGACCACCAAGAAGTACGGCGTGACCATGCTCGTGGCCACCACCAATCGCACGAATAACTTCGCGGATATGAACGGGGAGCAATTCCTCGCCGCGCAAGGGCTCTCGGACAAGGACGACTATATCCTCATCATCATCAACGCCAATGGCTACCAAGATAACTACCACTTCGACCTCTACAAGTACGGTCGTGCGGCCACGCGTTTGTCCGAGGGCGAGGCGAGCGACGCGATATGGTCTATCTACGGCGACTACATCGTGTCCAACGATAGCGGCGTCGCGGCTGACGGCGTGGTGGGTATGCTCAAAATGTTGGGCAAATCCTACGACGGTATGCCCCTGTGGCTCAACATCGTCATCGGCGTAGCCATCGGCCTCATCGTGGCGGGCGTGGTAGCCGCGCGCATTTCCAAGGGTTACAGCCGCAAGCGCAAGAACGAGACGTATCCTTTGGATAAGTATTGTCAAATGGCCCTCAACGGGCACGAGGACAAGTTCCTCCGCAGCACCACCACCGTGGTCGTTATCAACAATTCCTCGGGCGGCGGTCGCAGCGGCGGCGGTGGTTCCCATTCCTCGGGTGGCGGCGGTGGCGGCGGTCACGCCGGCGGCCGATAAGGGCAGATAAATAAATGTTAATAAAAACAGCACAACTCACGAGGTTGTGCTGTTTTTAACACTATTGGATTATTTTAATTCATTAAGCCATTCTCCGAGAATATCCTTGATATCCATAACTTCGTTATATTCTTTTCCTTCATCTTTTAATATATCAAAGAAATTATATTTACGCAAGGTGCTGTGTTTTATGATTAGGCAATGTTTAAATTGAGTCTGCATACATCCTAATTCATATGCGACATTTGGACTAAAAGCATTGCAATCTTCAGGTTCCTCAAAAACTGCTACGCCATATTTACAAACATAAGATAAAGCTATTGGATTGTAAACATCATGAGTTAAGTCGTTTTTATCTGCAAAAATGCAATTATATCCTTTTTCAGCTACCCATGTTTGTATTGCAGGGCGTAGTATAGAATTATTATTTCTATATCGAATCATTATAAAAATGTTTTTATCGTAGTCTTTTCTTTTTATAAAGTTACGCATAACTTCATATTGTCCGGCAATAGTTTCTCCAAGATGAATGCACTCTCCGTTGTGTAAGCGAAGAACACCTTGAATTGGTTCGTTATATAAAGTAAGGAGTTGACGTATTAACCGATGAAAACAGTTTGGATCGGAGTTGTTTATAATGGTGTGTTTGTAGATTGGGACATCCTGCGATGCGTAGTCATTCCAAACCATTTCATTTCTAGATAACCTGTCCGCTATGTCTTCTTCTGAATATCCCTCGTTTTTTAATCGTTTTTGCACAAGGAGCATATCCGTATAAATGAAGATAGGTATAACGTTATACACCTTATCATATCTCTTAACAAGTTTAGTTATAATATCTACGTCGCGTATAATAATAAAAACATTCTTACATGTAGACAACTCTTTTTCTATTTCATATAATGAGAAACCATATCTATATTTTATTTTACCACCATACTCATATGAGATGAACATATCTCCGATACTGGATTCTATTTGTTCGAATTGTTCATCTGAAACAAATTGTAAATCAACATTTAATTCACCGTCTTTTTCTCTTTTTCGTTCGGGGCGGGTAGTGTATTTTTTAATAATAACAGCATGAAAAGAGTTTTTTTTGTCGTTTAGATAAGATACGGCATCTGATTTCCCCGTACCGGCTAAACCGTCGATTATGAATAAGTTCTTCATATGTTTCCCTCCATCACTTTTTGATTATTATACCACAAATAAAATGCATTGCCACATTAATTGTTTGTGTTTAATAGAGTTAATTTAGCCCAATATCGCTTTGGTCTTTTCGTCCTCGTATTGGCGTTGGTAGAGGGTGCGGTAATAGCCGCCGAGGGCGAGCAGTTCGGGGTGAGTGCCGCGCTCCACGATCTTGCCGTTCTTGACCACGAGGATGCAGTCGGCGTTCTTGACGGTGGAGAGGCGGTGCGCTATGACGATGGACGTGCGGCCTTTGATGACCGTGTCGATGGCGGCTTGAATACGCGCTTCGGTGAGGGTGTCCACGGAGGCGGTGGCTTCGTCGAGGACGAGCAGTTTGGGGTCGCACAGAATTGCTCTGGCGAAGGCGATGAGTTGCTTCTCGCCCGTGGACAACAGGTCGCCGCCCTCGCCCACGTCGCTGTCTATGCCCTTCTCCAATTTGGCCACCACGTCGGTGGCGCTCACGGTTTCGAGCGCGCGCCGTATATCTTCGTCGGTGGCGTTGGGGTTGCCGTAGAGGAGATTTTGGCGAATGGTGCCCGAGAAGAGGTGGGGCGTTTGCAGGACGTAGCCCACGTTGGCGTGCAGCCAATTTTGCGACCGCTTGCGGATATCCTTGCCGTCCACCAATATTTGCCCTTCCTGCACGTCGTAGAAGCGGCATATCAAATTGACCAGAGTGGACTTGCCCGCGCCCGTTTCGCCCACGATGGCGACGTTGGTGCCGAAGGGGATATCCAGGCTGAAGTGCTCGAGCACGGGCTCGGTGCCGTCGGGGTAGGTGAAGGTGATATCGCGTATCTCGATATCGCCCTTCATGGGCTCGAACGCGTCGTATTGCGGGTGGAATTGGTCGCCGTACAGCATCTTGACGGCGGGCGTATCCACCACGTCCGGCTCGGTGACGAGCAGTTTGTGCACCCGCTCGATATTCACCTGGCAGGTGATGAGGTCGCTCACCGCGTCGATGAGCCAGCGCATAGGCTCCATCATGCCTTCGGCGTAGCTCATAAAGAGGCTGAACGTACCCACCTCTTCCTCGGCGAGGTAGCCACCCCGCCACAGGACGATGGCCAGCCCCACCGAAGAGGCAAAATTGATGGTGGCGGCGAAGAGACCTCGCAGGTGCGCCACGCGCAGGGTTTTGCGGCGAATGTTGGCGGTATCGCGGGCAAACGCCGACTTCATTTTGCCCTGTATCACCAAGGTTTTGATGGTCTTGGCACCCGTAATGCCTTCGTTGAAGTCGGAGGTGATGATGGAGTTGAGCTCGCGCACCTGACGATTGCCGCGCACCAATTTGCCTTGGAAAATGCCGAACATCACGGCCGTTACGGGCAGTACGATGAGCACTAGTAGCGCCAACCGCCAATTGACGGCCAGCATCACCACGATGGAGCCCAAGAGGTAGGAGCCGTGCCACACGCCGTCCATCAGGCTCCAACTCACCAGCATACCGATTTTGGACGTGTCGCTCATCACGCGCGCGTGAATATAGCCCACGCTGTTGGCGTTGTAGTAGGACAGGCCGAGGGTTTGCAGTTTGGCGAAGGCCTCGTTGCGCAGGTCGCGGTTGATCTCCACCTCGGTGCGGAAGGCAAAGGACAGCGCGATGTAGTTGACGAACGCCGCGCCCAGCACCGTCACCACGAAGAGGGCGATATAGTAGGGCAGAGTGTCCAACGTGCCGCCCATCACGAAGTGATTGAGCGCGTAGCGCTGGAAGATGGGCAACACCACGTCCACGGCGCTGCCCAAAAGGCCGCAGACGATCATCGTAAAGATGCGCTTGCGGTACACGCGCAGGAAGGGTATCAGATAGGGGATGCCGAAGCATTTTAGTTTGACGGAGTCGGATTTCTTTTTCATAGTTCGTCCACCCCCGCCGTTTGCGCTTGATAAATACTTCTATACAGCCCGTCCGCTTGTACCAATTGGTCGTGCGTGCCCATTTCGCATATACGCCCTTTCTCCAATACCACGATGAGGTCTGCCTTGCGCAAGGTGGATACGCGGTGAGAGATGAGGAAGATGGTCGCCGTGCCGAAGCGGCGCTCGAGGTTGGCGCGTATGATGGCGTCCGTCTCGGTGTCCACCGCCGACAGCGAATCGTCGAAGATGAGGATGGGCGCGTCGTCCGTCAGCACGCGCGCAATGGCGGCGCGCTGTTTTTGCCCGCCCGACAAGGTGACGCCGCGTTCGCCCACCTGGGTGTCGTACCCTTGGGGGAAGGCGTCGATGGTTTCGTCCAACCGTGCGGCCGCGGCGGCTTCGCGGATGCTCTCCAACGTGATGCCCTCGTGCTTGATGCCGATATTTTCACGCAAGGTGCGCGAAAAGAGATAGGGCTCCTGCAACACGATGCCGATATGCGCTCGCAGATAGTCGGTCTTGACCTTGCGGATATCCACGCCGCCTATGGTGATGCGCGAGGCGGGGTCTTCGAGGTCGTACAGTTTGTCCAAAAGGAGCATGAGGGTGGATTTGCCGCTCCCCGTGCCGCCCATAATGCCCACGGTAGTGCCCGCTTTCACCGAGAAAGTGACGTCGTGCAGTAGTTCGGGGCAGTTGTCGTAGGCGAAGTTGACGTGCTCGAAGGTGACGTCGCCCGCCATATTCGTCTCCACGGCGTCCACGGCGTCCTTTTCGGGCTCGGAATTGACGACGTAGCCGATACGCCCCAACGCCACGCCCGCCTTGCTCATCTCTGCGAGCAGTCGTCCGAGCATACGCACGGGCCACACCAGCATACCGTTGTAGGACATAAAGGCGATATATTCGCCCACCGTGATGCCGCCTTGGACGGCGTACACCGCGCCCGCTACGATGACGATCATCAATTCCAATCCCGTTATGACGTCCAGCGAGGCCCAAAATCTGGCCATAATGCGGGCAAGGCGCACGTACAGCCCCGTATATTCGGCGTTGTGCTTCTCGAACTTCTCGCGTTCGTAGCCCTCGCGCCCAAAGGCACGCACCACGCGCACGCCCGTCAGGTTTTCCTGCACCAGGTTGGACACCTCGCCCTCTTTTTCGTCACACTCGGTAAAGGATTTTTTGATATGTTTGTGGAACAAGAGTGAATAGAGCACGACGAGGGGCATCAAGGACACCGCGATGGTGGCCAACTGCCAATGCATCGAATACATGAAAGAGATGGACATCACGGCCATGACCACGATGCGCACGATGCCCGTCAACTGCTCGGACGAGAAGGTCTTCAATGTCTCCACGTCCGAGGTGCAGCGTTGAATGATATCGCCCGTGTGGTTGCGCATATGCCACGAGAAGGGCAGGTGGGAGATACGCCCGTACAATTCGTCGCGTATGTTCTTGGTGAAGGTCTCCGCGCCCAACGTGTTCATCACGCGGAAGAGGTATTGCGCCACGAACGCCACCAACGCCACGCCCAAAAGGACGAGCGCCAAGATCCACAGATTGTCTTTGAGGTACGCCGCACCGCCCAACGCGGACAAAAAGGTCGTGGCAAAAGAGGACAGCGAATCCGTCGGCTGTCCCATGATGACGTTATCCAAAGCGATTCGGATAATTTGCGGCGAGACCATTCCCGTGAAGGTGACGACGAGCATAGACGTAACGCCCAATGCAAACGCCCATTTGCTCCCCCGCAGGAAGTGCCACGCCAAGCGTGCGTTGCCCGTACCTTTCTTTTTCATGCTCCTATCATATCATAAAAAAAATAATTATACAAATACTTTTGCCGGCGTATTTCCGCCGAAACCCAAAAGGACGGCGCCTCAAGGCGGTCGGCACTCCCCAAATGATGTTTTGGCCGCCGATCGCCCCGCATAATACGCGCTTAAAATATGAATGTGAAATCATCTTCATATTTTGTTGACTTCACCGAAAAGAATGAGTATAATTCAGTTGAAATCGGATAGGGGGCGGAAACGCCTTTCCCCGAGAAGTGGTCGGCGTGGGCCGACGAAAGGCGGTGCGGTATGTTTATAGAGGTGAAGAACGCAAAGAAACAATACGGAAAAGGCGAAGCGGCGGTGTGCGCGTTGGACGGCGTTGACTTTTCGTTGGAAAAGGGAAAGATATGCGTCATTCTGGGGCCGTCGGGCTCGGCAAATCCACCCTTCTCAATATGATCGGCGGGTTGGACTCGTTGGACGCGGGCGAGATATCGGTGGACGGACAGGACGTTACGCGCCTCAACAAAAAGGAACTGACGACCTATCGCAAGGAGAGTATCGGCCTCGCGTTTCATTCTACAACCTCATAGCGGACTTGACCGTGGAAGAAAACGTGCAAAACGAATATGGTGGAAAGTCTAAAGGACAACAGGAAATAGATATGGAAAAATCGTCGAAATATCACATTGAAAAAAACAGCGTGCAGGAGACTTTGGTGATACCCCTCTACGGGCGCAAACTATGCACCGAGCAATTTCCGCATTTGTTCCAAGACAAAAAAGCGGTGGAATTGATAGACAAGCTCGACTATGACTTCGCGGATTTGGAGAAGAAGAGCAAGGGGTTCGCTCACCGCTTCGGCGCGTTGGAAGTGGCCATGCGCGAAAACGACTTGACGTGGGAAATCAAGGACTATTTGGCGGGACACCCCCAGGCGGCAATCGTCAACTTGGGGTGCGGCTTGGACCAGACCGCCGAGAATTGCGACAACGGCGAATGCAAAATCTACAACGTGGATTTGCCCGACGTGATAGCGGTGCGCAACGCCCTATTGCCCGAAGAGAATAGGGTGCGCAACGTCGCCGCCGACCTCAACGAGATAGGGTGGTTTGACGAGATAGACGCCACGGGCGGCGTGGTCTTCATCGCGGCGGGCGTGTTCTATTATTTCAAACGCGAGGCCGTGAAGCGGCTCTTTGCCGCTATGGAGAAACGCTTTGCGGGCGGCAAGTTGTGCTTCGACGCCGCCAACAAAAAAGCGGTCAAAATCATGCTCAAAACCTGGGTGAAAGAGGCGGGCATCACCTCTATCGAGGACTATTTCTATATAGAGGACGCGGCGGTCGAATTGTCCCCGTGGTGCAACGCCTCCCGCGTGTCGAGTAGAGGCTATATGCTCGGCTACAACGACCTCGAGGACAAATCCGTGCCGCCTCTTTTTCGCCTGTTGGCGAAAATCGGCGACGACAAGATGAAGATGCAGATCGTGCGAATAGATTTCGGGGGGAAGCAATGAGGTATTTCGGCCTGCCTTTGGGGATGAAACTCGTTTTCGGCGGCTCTTTCAAGAAGAACCTGTCCGTTTTCGGCTACGATAAGAAGACGGCGAACGCCATCGCAAAACGCGCAAGCAAGCGCTATAAATCCATCATCGCCGACGTGCCCGACTTTGAGAAAGGCGACCGCTTCCAAGTGAATATCGTATCCTGCGCGCAGTTTGCGGCGTTCTATCTTTCGCTACCCGAACGGCAAACTTTGGCTTCTGTGACCGCGTACTACGACAAGGCGATGATGACCAAGACGATGAAGCGGTTTTGCAAAATGATGGGCAAGAAAAAGTTTTCCCCGAAGGACGTTGCGCGAATGCGAAAGACCGAGGCCTTCCGCGCCGCGGACAGGAACCCTTTTTCTTGGAATATGACCTTTGAGCCATTCGCGTCCGACGCGGGCTACTGTGCCAAATTCACGCATTGCGGGATATGCGTTTTACTGCAAAAACTCGGCATACCCGAGGTAACGCCCGCTATGTGCGCTTGGGACTATGCGATGGCCGAAGCGGGCGGGGTATGCACGTTCACGCGGCAATACACTTTGGCGACGGGTGGTCCGTACTGCGATTGCAACTATCACAAGAATATACGGGTGCTGAAATGACAAGTATGGGGATTACGATATTAGGCTTTGCATTGATATTCGCGGCGACCACGTTGGGCGCGGCGGTCGTGTTTTTCTTCAAAAAGGACATACCCGAAAAGGTCAACACCGTATTCTTGGGCTTTGCGGCGGGCATAATGGTCGCCGCTTCGATATGGTCGCTTTTGCTCCCCTCGTTGGAGGGAGCCGCCTCGTGGGGGCAGTGGTCCTTCGTCCCCGCGGCGGTGGGCTTCGTGGTCGGCGGACTGTTTTTGGTGCTGATAGACAAACTCGTCCCCCACTTCCACGTGGGTACGGCGCAGGAAGAGGGCGTACACAGCAGACTGCCCAAGTCCACCAAAATGTTTTTGGCGATGACCATTCACAATATCCCCGAGGGGTTGGCGGTGGGTTTCGCCTTCGGCGGTGCGGCGGTCGCGGGGACCGACGCGGCGTTGCTCGCGGCGTTGGGGCTTGCCATCGGCATCGCCATTCAAAATATTCCCGAGGGGGCGGCGGTATCGCTGCCCATAAAAAACGTGACGGGTTCGAGGGCAAAGTCCTTCCTTTTGGGTATGGGCAGCGGCGCGGTCGAGCCCGTGGCGGCGGTGGTCGGCTACTTTTTGGCGACGGCACTCGCTGCGGCGCAACCCTGGCTACTGTCCTTTGCGGCGGGCGCGATGATATTCGTGGTAGCCGAGGATCTCATCCCCGACGCCAAGCTGTCGTCCCACCCGCATTTGGGCACCTGGGGCGTGATGGTCGGCTTCGTACTGATGATGGTGCTGGACGTGGCGTTAGGTTAAAAACAATAAAAGGAGATATATATGAAACCGAATTACAAAAATTGGGTGCCTACGGGCATGGTGTTCGGCTATGCGGCGGGCGCTTCGGCGTTCCTCGCCTTGACAATCGTCTTCGCCGTTTTGGGCTTCGTCAATCGGTGGACGTGGGCCATAGCGTTGTTCGCCGTTTGCGCGTTTATATGCGTGATACTGTGCGTTATCACCGCCTATATGGCGATGTGGCACAACGCCTTTTCCTACACGGGACGGCGGCAACTGTCCAAGTATATCGTCGAGGGAACGGCCGCCTACGCCAGCCTGCCCGAGGGCGGCAAGTGTTTGGACGTGGGGTGCGGCAGCGGCGCTTTGACCATTGCGGTGGCCAAACGCAACCCGCAAGCCGACGTCGTCGGCGTGGACAGATGGGGCAAGGATTACGCGTCCTTCTCCAAACCGCTATGCGAGCATAACGCGCAAGCCGAGGGGGTGACGAATACGTCTTTTGCGCGGGGAAACGCGTGCGAATTGCCTTTCGCGGACGAAACCTTCGATGCCGTGACGAGCAACTACGTCTACCACAATATCCCCTCCAAGGACAGGCAATCCATTTTGTTGGAGACCTTGCGCGTACTCAAAAAGGGGGGTACGTTCGCCATTCACGACCTATTCACCGCGCAAAAGTACGGGGATATGGCGGCGTTTATCGCCAAGCTCAAGACGATGGGTTACAAAAAAGTCGAATTGATAGATACGACCAACGGCAAGTTTATGACCAAGAAGGAAGCCAAACGCTTGTTCCTTGACGGC
This sequence comes from Clostridia bacterium, assembly GCA_017394805.1. Lineage (NCBI taxonomy): Bacteria > Bacillati > Bacillota > Clostridia > Clostridia bacterium. The sequence goes on from JAFPXC010000003.1 coordinate 44,244, forward strand.
TCGAAACTGCTGGTCGGCAAAAAGTGAGGTGAATTATGGGATTGATGAACAAGTTTTTCAACCAAACGCGCAAGCCCGAAGGCAAGTTGGGCAAGATGATGCTCAACGGTATGAACGGGGGCGGACACGCCCGCCTCGCCACCTTCGGCATGCAACTATTGCCCGACGAGGGGCCGACGGCCATCGCCGAATTGGGGTGCGGCGGGGGGCGCAATATCGCCGCGTTGCTCGACAAATACCCCACGGCGCGCGTCACGGGCGTGGACTATTCCCCGCTGTCCGTGGAAACGGCGCGGGCGTACAATCAATCGAACGCCGCGCGGTGCGAAGTGGTGGAGGGCGATATAACGGCGCTTGCTTTGCCCGCGGAAGCCTACGACCTCGCCACCGCCTTCGAAACCGTGTATTTTTGGGGTGATTTGGCGCGGGCGTTCGCCAACGTGTACGGCATTCTTCGAAAGGGCGGCCGTTTCCTTATCGTCAACGAATCGGACGGGCGCGACAAAACGGGCAAGAAGTTCGAGAAGATCATCGACGGCATGACGGTGTACACGCCCGAGGAATTGCAACGCTATTTGCAGTTGGCGGGCTTTTGCAAAATCGTGTTGACGCATCACTCGGCGAAGCCGTGGATTGCCGTCCTTGCCGAGAAATAAGCATACGAAAAACGACTATCCGTTGCGATAGTCGTTTTTCGTTTGGGGTATGCTTCGCCGCTTAACCCAAGAACTTCTCTTTGAGAGCGGCGATGAGCACGCTTGCCTTTTGGTCGGCGGCCTCTTTGGTGTCGCCTTTGGCCGAGACGTACACTTTGAGTTTTGGCTCGGTGCCCGAGGGACGGGCGCACACCCAATCACCCGAGGCGAGGGCGTAGTACATCACCTTGCTTTGGGGCAGGGTAATGGCTTCCGTCCTGCCGTCCGCATAGGTGCGCACACGGGCGTTGTAGTTGTCGGTATAGGCCACCTTGTAGCCCGCCAAGGCGTCTATCTTCATCTTTTCCAGGTTGTTCATCTTGTCGGCCATCACCGCCATACCGTCCAACCCCGGGAACGAGGTGGATTCGCTCTTCTCGGTGTAGTAGCCGTGCTTTTGGAAGAGGGCTTGCAAGCGGTCGTAGACGGACACGCCCTTGTCCTTGTAGTAGCACACCATCTCGGCGAAGAGCATAGCCGACACCACGGCGTCCTTGTCCTTGGCGTGCGTGCCCGACAGATAGCCGTAGCTCTCCTCATAGCCGAACATAAAGGTATACTCTTTGGATACCGCCCAGTCGTTGATCTTCTCGCCGATGAACTTGAATCCCGTCAGCACGTCGAAGCAGGTCACGCCGTAACTTTGGGCGATCTGCTTGCCTAACGAGGTGGTGACGATGGTCTTGACCACGGCGGCGTTACGGGGCAGCGTGCCCTTCTCGGTGTGGCGCAAAAGGATGTAGTCCATCAGTAGCGAGCCGATTTGGTTGCCGTTCAACAGAACGAACTCGCCCTTGTCGTTTCGTACGGCCACGCCCATACGGTCGGCGTCCGGGTCGGTGCCGATGACCACGTCCGAGCCGAGTTTATCCGCCAATTTGACGCCCAAAGCCAAGGCGTCGGGTTGCTCGGGGTTGGGCACCTTGACGGTGGAGAATTCGGTATCGGGTTTGGCTTGCTCTTCCACCACGTCGAAGGGAATGTGCATTCTCGACAAAATGGTGGTCACGGGCACGTATCCCGTGCCGTGAATGGGGGTGTAGACGATGCGCAGGCTCTTGCCCTGCCGTTCGACGGCTTCGGGCGACAAGGACAACTTCTCGATGGTGGCGTAGTAGGCTTCGTCCACCGTGCGCCCCACCACCGTGATATGCTCGCTGATGGGTTGGTCGTCGAGCCCCATTACCTCTTCGCGGCACTTCGCCGAGACGGGCTCTTCGGCTATACCGAAGTAATCGGCCCGCTCGATGTATTCCACCACCTTGGCCGTGTGCTCGGGGCTCATCTGCGCGCCGTCCGCGCCGTAGACCTTGTAGCCGTTGTATTCCTTGGGATTGTGGGAGGCCGTGATCATAATGCCCGCCGTCGTGCCGAGGTAGCCGATGGCAAAGGAGCAGAGGGGCACGGGGCGCACGTTCTCGAAGAGGTAGACCTTGACGCCGTTCGCGCCCAGTACGCGCGCGGCCGCCAAAGCGAACTCGTAGGACATACGACGGGTGTCGTAGGAGATCAACACGCCGCGGCGCATAGCGTCTTCGCCCAATTCGGTGATGAACGTCGCCAATCCCACGGTCGCACGGCGCACCGTGTACAAATTCATACGGTACGTACCCAGGCCGATCGTGCCGCGCATACCCGCCGTGCCAAACGCCAAGGGCAGGGTGAAGCGGTCCGCCAATTCCTTTTCGTTGCCCCGTAAGGCCGTCAATTCCTCTTTTTCCTGCGGGGTAACGCAAGCCAACCACCGCTCGTACGTCTCTTGATAACTCATACATGCCTCCGTTTTGCGCACACGTGCGCATAATCTAATTATACCATACATTATGCCAAAATCAAGATTTTTCTTAAATCCGTTAATTTTTTGCTTGCCGTGTCGCGCGGATAGCCCCGCGGCTATTGACGGACGGGCAATTATAGCCTATACTTACTATAGATATCAAAGCCTTTACGGGCACAAGGAGCAAAATATGCGCACCGTACGAATGATGATATGCTACGTTCAAAATGACAAAGCCGTGGCCGAGGCCATAGCACGCCTAACGGACGGCATGGTCTTTGACGACCTCGACGCGAAGGTAGAAGTCGTCTATATGGACAAGCCCCTCGTGGGCTGTGCGAACGATTGGGTGGAGTGGTCGACCGTCAACGTCAAACGTGCGGACATCGTGATGCAGCTGTGGACGATGCACACGATGACCTCGGCCGGCAAATATATCGCCGACGAGTTGGCGTTGGCAAAGGTGGAAGGCAAGCAACTGATTATTCTCGACGAGGCGGGATACTATATGTACACAACCAAGTTGCAGGGGCTGTCTCAGACGGTCAGCGTGACCTATCTGCCCACCTTGGAAATGAACGAGCACGTCGAGGGGGTTGTTCTCTCCGTCCTTCGCGACCGCGTGTACAAATGTCTAAACGGCATACAGCCCGAGTACCGCGCTCCCGTGGTATGCATCCGCCAGAAGGAAAGCGTGGGCGAGCCCGACGCCAACTTCGTAGGGCGAGAGGCGGAATTGGCCCAAATCGAGCAATACTACCGCGAGGGCAAGAAAGTCGTGATCGTGCATGGCGAGGGCGGCATCGGCAAGACCGAAATAGTGCGCCGCTACGTGCAGGAGAAAGGCCTGCGGGACCTGTATGCGTACAAGTTGTGCAGTGACGACCACGACCTGAGCTTGGCGACCGAAATCGTGTCCCTCGGCTACAATCGCGACCTTACCGAGGAGGAGCGGCGGCTGAGCACCTTCGAGCAGGCCAAGATACGTATCGACTCCATGCGCAATATGGACAAGCGCTTTATTTTGGTGCTTGACAACTACAACGCCGACTTCGACCACGGCGAAAATCGCCGCATCCTCGACTATTTGGCCGAGGCCGTGCCCTTCCTCGTGATGTTCTCCTCGCGCACCGAGAGCCGCAATCAATCCATCGGGCTGGTGGAGGTGGAAAGCCTGCCTATGGAGCGGCAAAAGGAACTCTTCTATAGAGAGAGCGGCCTCGCGCCTTCCCCCGACAACGACCGCAAGATAGAGGCCCTGTCCCGCAGTATCGCCGGCCACACCATGACCTTGGATCTGTGCGCACGGTTGGTGGAGAAGGGGCGCGCCACCGTCGAGACCCTCACCGAGGACTTGCTCGCGGTCGCGCGCAAGATAGACACCGCCAAACTGCAGAACGAGGACGTGGGGCGCGCCACCGTCAACGAGCACCTGCTACACCTCTTCGAGTTGGCGGATATGAGCGAGGGGCAGCGGGATCTACTGTACGCTCTCTGCTACTTCTGCCAACTGGGCGCCACGTTGGAAGAATTGGAAAAGATTCTCGAAAGAGACGCCGAGGACGACCTCGACTACCTCGAGGCGATAGGCCTCGCCAAGCGTGACGCCCGCCGCTACCATCTGCACCCCTTGGTGGCGGGGTTGGTCAACCGCAACTACCACGAGGGGCGTGCGGAATTAGGCAACGCCGCCTATAGTTTGATATGCGACGACTACAAGCCTTTGCAATACGATGACAGCGTGACCGAATCGGCACGCAAACGCGCCTATTGGGCGCACCTCGTCGGCGTGCTTTCATATAGGCAGACCGACCGATGGCCTTTGGCGGTCTCGTATTTATACTTGGGCAATATCGCCGAAACAACGGGCGACTTCAAAGAGGCCAAGACCTGCTACGAGCGTGATATAGAGATACGCGAGCGCTTGGATGAGAAAAAAGGAAGCCTCGACAATCTGCAAAATTTGTCGTATACGTGTAGGCGCTTGGGAACGGTCCTTAGCGCTTTGGGCGACCTTCAAGCGGCCAAGACCTCCCACCGGCGGGCATTGGAAATGCGCGAACGCTTGGTGGAGGAACTGCGTGAGTACGGTTTTAGTCGGCGTTCCTTGGCCGAATCGAGTATAGCCGAGTCATATTGTGATTTGGGCGATATCGCCCTTGACGAGGGAGACTTGAAGCAAGCTAAGTTGTACTACGAGCGTGCTATGGAGATAGACGAGCGCTTGGCGGTGAAACTGATGAAAGCGCCCAATGTTATGAAGGATTTGTCCGCTTCGTGCGTCGGTTTGGGCGATATCGCCGAAGCAGAGGGAGACTTGAACCAAGCCAAGTCGTACTACGAGCGTGCTATGGAGATACGCGAGCGTTTGGCGGAGGGGTTGGGCACGCCCGACAGCCTGCGGGATTTGTCCGTCTCGTGCGACAAATTGGGTGACGTTGCCGTGGCCGAGGGTAATCTCCAAGAGGCCAAGTCGTACTATGAGCGGTCTATGGAGATAGATGAGCGCTTGGCGGCGCAGTTGGGCACGCCCGACAGCCTGCGGAATTTGTCCGTCTCGTGCAGCAAATTGGGTGACGTTGCCAAGACCGAGGGTAATCTCCAAGAGGCCAAGGCATATTACAAGCGGTTTATGGAGATAGCCGAGCGCTTGGCGGCGCAGTTGGGCACGCCCGACAGCCTGCGGGATTTGTCCGTCTCGTGCGACAAATTGGGCGATATTGCCCAAGCCGAGGGAGAACTCCAAGAGGCCAAGTCGTACTATGAGCGGTCTATGGAGATATGCGAGCGCTTGGCGGCGCAGTTGGGCACGCCCGACAGCCTGCGGAATTTGTCCGTCTCGTGCGGCAAATTGGGTGACGTTGCCGTGGCCGAGGGTAATCTCCAAGAGGCCAAGTCGTACTATGAGCGGTCTATGGAGATAGATGAGCGCTTGGCGGCGCAGTTGGGCACGCCCGACAGCCTGCGGAATTTGTCCGTCTCGTGCGGCAAATTGGGCGATATTGCCCAAGCCGAGGGCGAACTCCAAGAGGCCAAGGCATATTACAAGCGGTTTATGGAGATAGCCGAGCGCTTATCGGAGACGTTGGGCACGCCGCAATCCTTGGACGACCTATTGGTAAGTCACGCCAAATTGTTCGCCCTCTCGTTCGATACGGACGAATTGGCTTGGACGCTGGGTATCGCCTGCGAATTGCACGCCGCAGGCAAGGATTTGCAGGGGCGGTATGATGTCATTTTTGATATAATACGTGAGCAATACCATATAGAAACGAAAGAGGAACTTGACGCAAAGGTTGCCGAATTGTCGGCGCGGTATGCGGAACTGAAAGATAAAAAGGAGTAGCAAGCGTATGAACATCGTATTGGTAGAGCCGGAAATACCGCAAAATACGGGCAATATCGCCCGAACGTGCGCCGCGACGGGGTGCAAGTTGCACCTTATCAAGCCGCTCGGCTTCGACATTAGCGAGCGTGCCGTCAGGCGGGCGGGGTTGGACTATTGGGACAAGTTGGACGTCGCGGTCTACGAGAACTGGGACGACTTCGTGGCGAAAAACCCCGCGGCGAAGTGCTGGTTCGCCTCCACCAAGGCCGCGCATTGCTACGCGGACGTGGCGTATCAATCGGACGACTACCTCGTCTTCGGCAAGGAGACGAGGGGTTTGCCCGAGCCGCTTTTGGCCGCCAACTACGAGCGCTGCGTGCGCATTCCCATGCGCGAGGGTTTGCGCAGTCTCAATCTCTCCAACAGCGTGGCCGTCGTGGTGTACGAGGCGTTCCGTCAGTTGGACTTCGCGGGACTTACGGAGGAGGGGCACCTCACGGGCAGGAAGGATTAGGTTGCCTTGCGGCGGCGAATGTAATGGATTGCCAACGCAAAGCGAGATAGTTGCCTTCGGCAACCGAAAAGAAAAAGGCTGTTGAGAAATCGTCGTTCTCAACAGCCTTTTTGTTTGCTTGGGCGAAATTATTTGTTGTTCTCTTGCAACTTGTTCAGCATATACTCGTAGCCCTTGGGATTGTACTTGATGTTGGACTCTTCGTATTTGGTGATGAAGTCTTTTTGGAACGCGGCGTAGTCGGCGGACACTTTCTCGGAGAGGAGAGAAGCACCCAACTCGGCGGCGACGGTACCCTTGTTGTAGTAGGTGACGTTGGCGCCGTCCTGGACGGCCAAGCCCTTGGTCGCGTCCGCGTCGTAGTCGTAGCTGTTGTAGATGTAGTCCAGACCGAGTTGGTCGTAATTGGTCTCACCCACGGTGGTCTCGGAGACGGTGCCGAAGTCGTCGTCCACCGCATAGGCGGTCAGCACGACGAAGTGGATGCCGTACTCGGACACGCACCAGGCGTAACCGCCCACGCCGCCACGCGCGCTCTCGATGAACACGCCCTTGGCTTCCAATTCGGCCTTGGCGTCGGCGAAAGATTTGCCATTGTAGGTATCCCTGCCGTTGTAGGCGGCCAAGGTGTCGCACGCCAACTCGAAAGCCTCTACCATACCGCTCTTCTCGTTCTCGGCGGTCATCAGGTAGCCGTACTCTTTGTTGGTGATGGAAGAGAAAGCGCCCGAATCCTCGTTGGCCTTGTAGATCCACTCGTTGATGGTGGAAAGGAGAGCCTGACGATACTCGTACGCGTTGGCGGTGACGGTGGCGTCGTTGTTGACGGTGTTCAAGGCGTTCTCGATATCCGCGATGACGTCAAGCACGTTGACGGCCTCTTGGTTGAGGTACTTCTTGGCGGGGCAGTTGACGCAAGGACAATTCTCGTCGCAGGCGTACCACTCGTCCAAGGTGGTGTAAGAGGGACGGTCGGCGCCCGCGGGCAAGACGTAGTTCTTGCAATGGGGGCAGGTGCAGGTCTCCGCCTCGCAGGTGGCGTTCTTGTCGTAGTCGGGGTTGGAGAGCCACACTCCTATCTCCTTGGCCTTGTTGACGGTGAAGTCTTGGATGGCGGTATCGTTGGCATTCTTGGCCGACTTGAAGGCGCTGATGGCGTTGGATTGCTCTTCGGTGAACTTGAACAGCACTTGGGACACGTAGTAGTAGCCGTAGCTATCCTCGTGCACGGGTTGCAGCACGGCGTCTTCCAGGCTGCTCATATCGCCCTTGACGAAGGACTTGACGGCCAATTCGGCTTTGCGCTCGTCCACCACGCGGTTGTACTCGGCTTCGAGCTCGGCCTTGGTGAGGGTGATTTGCTCGGCCTTGGTGTTCTCGGTAAGGGAGCGTAGTTGGTTGACCATATAGGAATACAAATAGTTGTCGTAGGTGCGGTAGTTGTCCTCGAGATACTTCGTGAGACGGCTCATCGCGCTACGGGCGAACTTGTATTCTTTGCGGGCCTCGGTGAGTTCGGCCTCGGTCATACCTTCCTTGATATAGTCGGCCTCTTTCACCTCGAAGGAGTATTTGGCCTCGAGCTTGGTGTCGTCGTCGGCGTTGTCTTCCTCGTTGGAGGCGGCTTGCTCACGCGTGGGGCGAGCGGTCACGATATCCACGGTGAAGGTGGCGGATTTGCCGCCGTAGGTCACGGTGATTTCCTGCGCCTTGGCGGCGGAGGACGCGCTGAAGCCCGAAGTTACCAAATACTTGGTGGGGATTTCCACCGTGAGGCCGTGCGCGTCGTTGGCTTCGGCGTAGTTGGCTACGACCACCAAGCCGCGGGTGTCCAACGTGGCGTCGCTATCTACTTCGTAGATAAGGCGGTAGGGTTTTTCCTGTATGGAGATGGACGTGAATCCCTCGGGCGTGGTGTCCTTCTCGGTGCCGTCCAAAGCGGCGTACTCGGCTTTGACGGTCTCGAGATAACTGTCGAAACGGTCTTGCATATCCTTGTTGGCCGAACGGATGGCGCTGTTGACGTAGCTGTAGTCGGTGTAGCAGGCCATGATGGTCTCCAACTCGGCGATACGCTCGCTGTAGAAGCGATTGAGTTCGCTCATTTGGTTGAAGTTGTAGGTGTGCCCCTTGGTGGAGGCGGCTTTCATCGCTACGACGCGTGCGTCGGCGTCGCCCAATTCTTTTGCGTAGGCCTCGGACAGCGTTTCGATGCACAAAAGACTGTACAACGCGCTCTTGGCCAAGGACTTGTTGCTGTTCTCAAAGGTCTCGTCCAGGTTGGACATATAGCTTTGGAACTGTTCGGCCGAGATGTAGCCGTATTGGTAGTAGGTGTACAAATAGTTGTAATAGCTGTAGAACTGATTGTACAACTCTTCCACGGATACGATGGATACGCGGTCGGCGTAGTTGACGGTGGCGGTCACTTGTTTGCCCGCCCGCTCTTCGTTGACGGGGAACATCTTGGTGCCGCAGGCCGTCAAAAGCACGGTGCTGACTGCGAGAATCATAACGATGATCACGGTTAAGATAGTTTTTTTCATGTTTTCTCCTTACGTGTACGCGTGCATTTGAGTGTCGCGCGCGAAATTACACAAAACAATTATACATAAAACAATGGGGATTGGCAACAATATTTACGCGTTTTTTGTCTTTATTGGCTATAATTTCCGCCTACGTAGCGCAAAAATCGGGTGACCAACTGCATTTTGTAAGCGATACTCTCCTTCTTTTGCACGAGTTCGAGGGCCGTTCCCACCCAAATCGCCTGGCATTCGTCCGCGATTTTTCTCGTGGCGGCGGTGACGGCCACGCTCTCGGTGTAGTCGGCCGACACGAAGCGCACGCGGCAGAAGCGGCGGTCTATCTCTATTTTCTGCACGCCGACTTTACTGCCCAATACGCGCAGCAGCGAGACGGACAAGAGGTTGTCTACCACCGTGGGTATCTCGCCGTACAATTCGGCTATATCTTTGCGGATGGCGTCCCGTTCGACCTCGTCCGTAAGCCCCGCTATGCGGCGGTAGAGTTTCAGCCGCTCCACTTCGCCTGCCACATAGTCCTCGGGGATATAGGCGTCGCAGTTGACCGATACTTCGGTATTGGTCTCGGGCGCGACGATCTCGCCTTTCAAGAGGGCGATGGTCTCCCGCAATAGGCGGCAATACATATCGTAGCCGATGCGCTCCACGTGTCCGTGCTGTTCTCGTCCGAGCACGTCGCCCGCCCCACGGATCTCGAGGTCCATGAGGGCCAGTCGGTAGCCCGAGCCCAAGCCCGCGTTGTCGCACAAGGCGTCGAAACGCTTGGCCACGTCGCCCGTGGGCACGTACCCTTCGGGGTAGGTGAAGTAGGCGTGCGCCTGCCTCGTCGAGCGTCCCACGCGGCCCTTGAGCTGGTACATTTGCGCGAGTCCCAGACGGTTGGCTTCCAGCACGAAGAGGGTATTGGCGTTGGGTACGTCTATGCCGTTTTCGATGATGGTGGTGGCCAATAGCACCTGCGCCTCTTTGTTGTAGAACTTGTAGATATTGCCTTCCAACTCGTGCGCGGACATTTGCCCGTGCCCCACGACGAACGTGACTTCGGGCAGGAGTTTTTGCAGTTTGCCGAGGCAATGGTATATCTTCTCCACGCTGTTGTACAGCACGAAGACCTGCCCTCCGCGGTTGAGTTCGGCGCGGACGGCGTCTTCCAACAGTGCGTCCGAATACTCGCCGACCATCGTCTCCACGTCCCGCCTTCCCTTGGGCGGGGTGTCCAATACGCTGACGTCGCGGATGCCCGACAACGCCATGTGCAAGGTGCGCGGTATGGGCGTGGCCGACAGCGACAGCACGTTGACGTTGTTGCGCATGGTCTTGATTTTTTCCTTGTGCTCCACGCCGAAACGCTGCTCCTCGTCCAACACCAATAGGCCGAGGTCGAAAAACTCCACGTCCTTGCTGAGCAGTCTGTGGGTGCCGACCACCACGCTGACGGTGCCCTCGGCGAGCCCTTTGAGTATCTCTTTGGACTCCTTGGCGGTGCGGAAGCGCGAAAGACACGCCACCTTGACGCCGAAGGGCAGTAGGCGTTGGGCCACGGTCATGAAGTGCTGTTCGGCCAATATGGTGGTAGGCGCGAGAATGGCGGCCTGCTTGTTTTCCATGATGGTCTTGAACACGGCGCGGAGGGCCACCTCGGTCTTGCCGAAGCCCACGTCGCCACAGATGAGGCGGTCCATCACCCGTCCCGATTCCATATCGCGTTTGATTTCGGCCACCGCGTTGAGTTGGTCGGGCGTTTCCTCGAATTCGAACGCCGCCTCGAATTGCCGTTGGAAGGGGGTGTCGGGCGGATAGACGTAGCCCTTGCTTTGCTCGCGCTTGGCGTACAACTCCAATAGGTCGAAGGCGAGTTTGCGAATGCTCGCGCGCGCCTTGGCCTTTTGTTGTTTGAATTCCTCTTTGTTGGGGTTGGACAGTTTGGGCGCGGATTCCGAGCCGGCGTAGAGTTTCAACAGCCCCATTTGGTGCATAGGCACGTAGATTTTGTTTTCGCCCGCGTAGCGAAGCACCAAATAGTCCATTTCGCCCACGTAACTTTTGACGTGCTGTACGCCCATACATTGACCGATGCCGTACTCATCGTGCACGACGTAATCGCCCGGTTTGGGCGCGACCACGCGCTCTTGGGGCAGGTTGGTCAGGGCGGGCACGGTGGTAAGGCACATATCCTGCGTGCCGACCACCACGCACTTGGCGGCAGGGAAGACGAAGCCGTTGTCCAAGCGCGTTGGCACGAATTCCGCCCCCACGTCCCCCGTCAATGCGGTCATCGTCCTCACCCATTCGGGCGTGCCGCAGTAGAGGCGCACGGCATAGTCGCGCCGTCTGTATTCCAGTAAATCCTTGACCAGTAGGTTGATATCCTTCGAATAGGCGGGCAGATTGGTGCCGTGCAGGACGAATTGCCCTTTTTCGCGGTCCACCTGTCCTTGGGGGATGCCGCTGAATCCGAGCATACCGAAGCCGCCTATCTTGGTCATGACCACGTCGGCGGCCAAGGCGCTTTCGGCGTGGCGGCGCATGACTTCGCCCTCGGGCATCAAGCGGTCCACCCTCGCGCGCAGGTCGGCGGTGAGGGCGTTGAGCGTGTCGAACAGTTGCTTGGGTTCGTCCAATACGAACAGGCAATCGGGGGGCAGATAGTCGAAAAGGGTTTGGAATTGATCTTTGACGAAAGGCAATATCCAAGACAAGGCCGCGTCTTTCGGGTTGGCGTTCAGTTGCGACTCCACTTCGGATAGGATCTCTTCCGTGCGGCATTGCGCCTTGGCGTTTTGCAGGGGGCTGCGGGCGGCGACGATGCGCCGCATCACTTCCTTGGGGGGTAGGTCGTACAGCATATCCGTCGCGGGCAATAGGTCCACCGCGTCCGATCGCCCCATTCCCTTCATGGTTTCGGGTTGAAAGAACTTAATGCTCTCTATCTCGTCGAAATCCAATAGCACCCGCAGGGGCATTTCGGCGTCGATGGGGAATATCTCCAAAGCGTCGCCCGTCACCGAGAAAGTGCCCTTGCTTTCGGCGCGATCGCTTTGACGGACGTAGCCCATGGCGGCAAGTCTGTCGGATAGCGTGACGGGGTCCCACTTGTCGCCTACCGCCAGTCGCAATGTCGCCGACAGCAGACGGTCGCGCCGAGGCGCGTATTGCGTCAGCGCCTTGGGCGAGACGACCAACGCGTCGTAGTCCCCCTTGGCGAGCGAGAGCAGACACCCCAACCGCATACTGACGTTGCCGAGGTTGACCTGCCGCCTGTGCACGATCGTATCGAACGGCGCGGGAATGGTGCGCACCTTGCAACCCATCTGCGTGAGAGTAGTGACGATTTTGGGACACTTATCCTCTCCTGCGACGTAGACGAACTGCCGCCCCGCAAGGGTGGCTATATGCGCCCGCTGCGTGTGCGATGCGCCGTAGACGACCGTCCTGTCTTTGGTGGCGACGGACGATAGCACGTCGGCGTAGGCCGCTCGTAGGGAGGGGATGGCAAAAAAATCTTTCATTGCAATACTTGTATGGCTTTGGGTATGGAGCGCGTATCGAGATAGGCTGACAGCACGGTTTTGGCGTCCGTGGTCGCCTTGTCCCACCGCGCGAAAAGGTCGTCCTTGGGGCGGGACAACACGAAGTTGTAGAGGGACATTTCGCCCGTCGGGCGGCCGATACCTACCCTCAGGCGCGGCACGTTCTCGCCCACGCAACCCACGACGGAACGCATACCGTTGTGCGTGCCCGCCGAGCCTTTCTCACGCATACGCAAAACGCCCAAATCCAAGTCTATATCGTCGTAGACCACGACGACCTCTTGGGGTTTGGCGTGGTAGTAACCCAATAGTTCTCGCACGCTGTCCCCCGATAGGTTCATATAGGTCTGGGGCTTGGCGACGATTATTTTTTCGCCTTTGACGAACAGTTCGCACACTTTGGCGTGGCAAATGCGGCGTTTGAAGGTGCCGCCCAAATCGGCGACGAGCTTGTCCACCGTATTGAATCCCGTATTGTGATAGGTGTTGCGATAGGTCAACCCGGGGTTGCCTAAGCCGACGATAATCAACATAATGTCTCCTTGCGGTGCCGTTGCACCTCGTTCTATGGGGCGTTCGCCCTCGTTTTTGATGGTAACGGTCGTAATAGGCGGGGTACGTACCCCCGTTTTTCGCGCCGTCTGCTATTTTTTGCGCTTGTTGCGGAAGAAGTCGGTCAGCAGCCGTCCGCATTCTTCGCCGAGTACGCCGCCGACGACGGTCATACGATGGTTGAGTTTTTTATCCCCGATGAGGTCGTACACGCTCCCCATACAGCCCCCTTTCGGGTCGTATGCGCCGAAGTAGACGGCTTTCAATCGACAGTTGACGACGGCGCCCGTGCACATGGCGCAAGGCTCCAAAGTGACGTACATCTCGCACTCGTCGAGGTACCAGTTGCCGCACGCTTTGGACGCTTCCGCAAGCGCCAATATCTCGGCGTGCGAAATGGCGGAGTTGTCGCGCTCTTTGCGGTTGGCGGCAGCGGCGATCACCTCATCCCCGCGCACGACGACGGCGCCGACGGGTACTTCGTCGGCTTCGGCCGCTGCTTTTGCCAATTCGATGGCCATACGCATATATTTTTCGTCCATATTACTCCTTGTACGCCGCCATATACGACGCAACGTCTTTGTGCGCCGCGACGAGGGCGGGCAGTTCCCCGTAGGGGAATGGGTGTGCGAAGTCGTCCGAGCCTATCTCCACCGTCAAGGCTATGCCTTGGGGGTAGTTCAGGGCATACCAGTCCTTGTATCCGCCCGCACTACCGACGCTACGCGAATAGGCGTACCCCAGCCGCTCGGCGAGATAGCGGGCCGCGCCTTGGCTATGCGCCGCCGCTTCCCCTTCGCCGAACCCGTAGTAGATCACTTCGCCCTTGCAATGGTAGCTGAGCGTCAGGCGGTATCGTCTATTCCTCGTCAGGCGTACCAAGCACCGCGCCTCGGGCGAGGACAGCGGATAGGGGCCGACGTAGTTCGCGGGTGCGGGACGGCGGACGTTTTGTTTGCCCGTACCCCACCGCGCGTCGAAGTTGACGTTGACGTCCACCCCTTCGCCGTTGGCTTTCCACAAAGCGAAGTCTTCTCCGCCGTTCAGGGCGAGCAACCGTTCGCGGGCGAGGAGCGGCGCGGACGATACGCCCTTGGCGCACAGTTCCACCCCGTCGGGGTTGACCATGGGCACGAAGTCGCAAGGGGGCAGTCCGCCCACGGCGTAGGCCTCCCGATAGGCGCGCGCCATCGCCACTACGACGGGCGCCGTAATATGTTCGCGCGCGTGGATGGCGCCGTGTATCAGCATACCGCCGCCACGGCCTACCGCGATGACGTAGATAGGCCGTCCAAACGCCGAACGCCCCGCCGTGTACACGGTGGGGAAATCTTGTATATCTCGTCGCAAACTGTCGTAATCGTATATGGTCATACGACAGTATATGCCGTGGTCAGTCGCTACGCAAAGGTATGGTGGCCACGGCGTCCAGCGTGTTGGGCGCAAAGGGCGCACCCGCGCGGATCTGCACCAAAGCCTCCATGCCGATCATCGAAGCATTGTCCGTGCAGAAGCGCTTGGGCGGGAATAGGGTAGCGATACCCTTGGGATAGGCGTAGTTGTTGAGCACCTCGCGCAAGCGACCGTTGGCGCCCACGCCGCCCGCAACGGCTATGGTACGTATACCCCTTTCTTCGGCCAAAGCCACCGCGTGTTCGGCCAAAACCGATACGGCCGCGTCTTGGAAAGAGGCCGCCACGTCCGCTTTGGAATAGGGCTCTCCTTTTTGCTCCTTGGTGTGTACGTAGTTGATGACGGCGGTTTTGAGACCGCTGTAACTGAAGTCGTATTTGCCCGCCATCTTCGCCTGCGGCAGGGGAATGCACGCTTTGCCTTCGCGCGCCGCTTTTTCTATTTCGGGGCCGCCGGGGTAGGGCAGTCCCAGCACCCGCGCCACTTTGTCGAAGGCTTCGCCCACGGCGTCGTCCGCCGTAGAGCCGTAGATTTTTAAGTGGGTGTAGTCGGTCACTTCGGCCACCGCCGTGTGTCCGCCCGATACGATGAGTGCCACGTAGGGGGGCCTCAGCTCGGGGTGCGCCAGGTAGTTGGCGGCGATGTGCCCGCGAATGTGATTGACGGCCACGAGGGGCTTGCCGTAGGCGAACGCGAGGCCTTTTGCGTAGGATACGCCGACCAACAGAGCGCCGATGAGTCCCGCACCGTAGGTGACGGCGACCGCGTCCACGTCGGGGATGGCGAGGCCGCTTTGGCGTAGCGCATCGTCGACCACCGCGTTGATATTGACGGCGTGATTGCGCGAGGCTATCTCGGGCACGACGCCGCCGAACGCGCGATGGATGGGTATTTGGGTGGAAATGCTTTCGCCCAAAACCACGCCGTCCCGCACGATGGCGCAGGCGGTTTCGTCGCAACTCGATTCGATGGCGAGTACTGTCAGATTGGTCTTGTTTTGCAAAGCATTCATGCTATCCTTCTTGCGCCCCGTTATAGGGCGGCTTACTTTATGATTTCCGCAGATATTCGGTGATGAAGGGATCCAAGTCCCCGTCCATCACGGCTTGCACGTTGCCGGTCTCGTACCCCGTGCGGTGGTCTTTGACCATCGTGTAGGGGCAAAAGACGTAACTGCGAATCTGGCTGCCCCATTCGATGCGCTTCAGTTCGCCCTTGATTTCGTTGGCTTTTTCCAACTGTTCGCGCTCTTTCTTCTCGGCGAGGCGTGCGCGCAGCATGGTCATGGCCACTTCGCGGTTTTGTATTTGCGAGCGCTCGTTTTGGCATTGTACCACGATGCCCGTAGGCAGGTGTGTGATACGTACGGCGCTGTCGGTACGGTTGACGTGCTGGCCGCCCGCGCCGCCCGAGCGATAAGTGTCGATTTTGAGGTCTTCGGGGTTGATGACGATGGCGCCGTCGTCGGGTATGACGGGCATGACCTCGAGGGAGGCGAAAGAGGTATGACGGCGGCTGTTGGCGTCGAAAGGCGATATACGTACCAGCCTATGCACGCCCTTTTCGGCTTTCATGTAGCCGTAAACGTTGTCGCCCGAGAGCTCGAACGTCACGGATTTAATGCCCGCTTCGTCGCCCGCTAAGTAGTCGATGGTCTTGCATTGATACCCCTTCTTTTCGGCGTAGCGCGTGTACATACGATAGAGCATACTCACCCAATCCTGCGCCTCGGTGCCGCCCGCGCCCGCGTGCAAGGTGAGAATGGCGTCGCACGCGTCGTATTCGCCTTTGAGTAGCGCCGCCAAGCGCATTTCTTCGATGTCGGCGGACAGTCTAGTCAGTTCGGCGCTCAGTCCGTCCAACTCTTCCACGGCTTCCATTTCGTCCGCCATGTCCAGTAGGACCAAAGCGTCCGCTATCCCCGTTTGCAGTTTGCGATAGGCGTTCAACTTGTTGTTGATTTTCTTGGCTTCCTGCGCGATTGCTTGGGCTTTGGTCATATCCGTCCACAGATTTTGGTCGTCGAGTTTCGCCTGCAATTCGGCGCTCTTCTTCTCCAACTCCTCTATGCCCAAAGACACGCCCACACCGTCAAGTATGCGCTGCTGCTCGTTGAATTTGGCTTTCAGTTCTTCGAATGCGATCATGTCGTACTCCTTGCCGCTATTGAAGCGGCGCCGTGCGGGGCTTGTTGCCTCCGCGCGGATATTGCGAGGGGGTGGCGGCGGTTTTTTCGTATACCAACAGACACCGCGCCGCGTCCTCTATGGTGTAGTCGAAGGTTTCGACGAGCGCAAGGTGCAGCAGTTCGGCGGCTTTGCGCCCCGAGGTCGCTTCTTCTTCCGCGTTCGTCTTATATACTACCACACGTCCGCCCGTTTTGGCAAGCGGCGAGAGGTATTCCAGCAGGGTGGCGATGGGGGCGACCGCGCGCGCCGTCACCACGTCGAACGCGCCACGGTACGCGCCTTTGCCCGCGTCTTCCGCGCGGATATGCACGGCCTTGGCGTTTCGCAAGCCCAAATCCTCAATGACCGCCGTCTGGAAGGTCACCTTCTTGTTGACGCTGTCCAAAAGCGTGAATTCCACGTCGTTTGCGGCGATGGCGAGGGGCAGAGAGGGAAATCCCGCGCCCGCGCCCACGTCGCACACCTTGCCGCGCATATACCGTAACCCAGCCAGACTGTCGGCGAAGTGCTTTTGATACACGGCGTCGCGCTCGGTGACCGCGGTCAGGTTGAAGCGCTCGTTCCATTCGGTAAGAAGCGCGTAATATCGCTCGAATCGTTCGAGTTGCGCTTCGGTCGGCACGAAGCCCCATTCGGATAGTTGTCGTACGAAATCCATAGCGTTCGGGTTCTATTGCTTGGTTTGGCGCAATAGGTAGATGATGAGCACGTTGATATCGGCGGGGGATATGCCGCTGATACGCGCGGCCTGCCCCAAGGTGAGCGGGCGCACGGCGTTGAGTTTTTGTCGCGCTTCCAATCGTAGATTGTCCAGAGTCGCGTAGTCGACGTCGGCGGGCAACGCCTTGTCTTCCAAGGCCATCGCCTCTTCGCGCATCGTCGCCTCTTGTTGCAGATAGCCCTCGTACTTGCAGTCGATGGCCGCCTCTTGCATGACGGCGGGCGAAAACGCCTCGAACGGCGACAGGGCGTACACGTCCCGCCAAGTGACCTTGGCGTGTTTGAAGAGGTCTTTTGCGCGGATGCCCGATTTGGGCTCCTGCTCGCCGCCTTTAAGGAGAATGGGCTTCGTTACCGAGGGCGGCAGAATGGTCTCCAACGCCTCGTCCAATGCGGCCCGTTCTTGCTGTTTGGCTTGAAAAGCCGCCCAACGTACCCCGTCTACGAGGCCTATTTCGCGCCCTAACGGCGTTAAACGGCGGTCGGCGTTGTCCTGTCTTAGTGTGATGCGGTATTCGGCTCTCGCCGTCATCATGCGGTAGGGCTCGTTAGTGCCTCGCGTCACCAAATCGTCTATCAAAACGCCTATATAAGCCTGGTCGCGGCGAAGCACGACGGGCGGCTTCCCTTCGAGCGTTCGCGCCGCGTTGACGCCCGCCATCAGGCCTTGCGCCGCCGCTTCTTCGTAGCCCGAACTGCCGTTGACCTGTCCCGCGAAGAACAGCCCTTTGACGACTTTGCTCTCCAAGGTGGGATACAGCGACAAAGGGTCGATGCAGTCGTACTCGATGGCGTAGGCGTATTTGAGGAAGCGGCAATGCCGCAATCCCGGCAGGGTGCGGTACATGGCTTCCTGCACGTCGCGCGGCAGGCTGCTGCTCATACCCTGTATATACATACTTTCGCCGCCCAAGGTCTCGGGTTCGACGAAGATTTGATGCCGTTTGTGGTCGGGGAAGCGCACGACCTTGTCCTCTATGGAGGGGCAGTAGCGCGGCCCGACGCCTTTGATGTTGCCGTTGTACATGGGCGCACGGTGCAGGTTGTCCAGTATAATGCGGTGCGTCTCCTCGTTGGTGTAGGTGAGGTAGCACGGCTCTTCCTCGAACACCCGTTTTTCGGTCAGGAAGGAGAAACTGTAGACGTCCTCGTCCCCCTTTTCCACTTCCATCTCGTCGAAATCTATACTGTCGCGCGCGATACGTGCGGGCGTGCCCGTCTTGAATCGGCGGATGGGAATGCCCGCGGCCACCAGCGACGCCGTCAGCCGTTCGGCCCTTGCGAAGCCCGACGGCCCCTCGAAATACTCCTCTTCGCCGCGAATGATACGCGCGTTGAGGTATACGCCCGACGCGATCACCACCACGGCGGCGGTATATAATACGTCCCCTACGTACACCCCTTTTATGCGACCGCCCTCGATGAGAAGCGCGGTCGCTTCCCCTTCCGCGAGGGTAAGGCGGGGCGTTTGCCGCAGGGTATCCAGCATATTGCGGTGATAGACCGCTTTATCCGTCTGACCTCGCAGGCTTTGCACGGCGGCGCCTTTGGTGGCGTTGAGCATCTTGATTTGCAGTAGGCTACGGTCGGCGTTCAACGCCATCTGCCCGCCCAAAGCGTCGATCTCGCGCACCAGATGTCCCTTGCCCGTGCCACCCACGTTGGGATTGCAGGCCATATAGGCCACCGAGTCTATACTGATGGCCAATAGCAGGGTTTCGTGCCCCAATCGCGCGAGGGCCAATGCGCTTTCCACCCCCGCGTGTCCCGCGCCGATTACGATTGCGTCGAATGCGGTATTCATATCACTTCCCCACGCAGAAGGACGCGAAAACGCGGTCTATCACGTCTTCGGTGGCGGTGGCGCCGTCCACTTCGCCCAGCGCCTGATAGGCGGCGCGCAAGTCTACCAATACGCAGTCGAGGGGCATATTTTCATAGGCCTCGGCTGCTCGCTTCAAGTGGTCGAGCGCGCGCTTGACCGCCTCGATGTGCCTGTCCTCGGACAGCATACCGCCGTAGGCGCGATCCACCTTGGCGATGGCGGCCACTTCGTGCAGAAGCGCCTCTACGCCCGCGCCCGTTTTGGCGCTCACCGAGGGGTGATCCGCCGTCGGCGCTTCGGCCACGTCCGTCTTGTTGTAGACCACGAATAGGTGCTTCTTTTTGAAACGGCGTAGCCACGCGGGGTTGGGCGTTTCGCCCCGTTCCGCGTCCAAGAGGTAGACCACGGCGTCGGCCTTATCCGCGGCCGAGTAGGCGCGTTCCACGCCCATTTTCTCCACCGCGTCCTCGGTTTCGCGCAGGCCCGCGGTATCCAAAAGGTTCAGACGTACCCCGTCTATCGATACACTTTCGCACAGCGTGTCTCTCGTCGTACCCGCGATGGGCGTGACGATGGCTCTGTCCTCGTGCAGAATGCAATTCAAAAGGCTACTCTTGCCCGCGTTGGGCGTGCCGATGAGGGCGACGGATACGCCGTGCCGCACCAGCTTGCCGTTTTCCGCTCCCTCGTCGAGCGCGGTCAATTCGGCTATGAGGGTTTGCATGGTCGGCGCAAAATCCCGTTCGATCTCGTCCGCCATCTCGTCGGGGTAGTCCAACCCCGCCTCCAACGTGGCCGTCAACGCCGCGAGAGAGGCCAAGGTGGGGGCGAGCCTTGCGCCCAAACTGCCCGCCATCATTTGATAGGACAGGTTGACTTCGGCGCGGCTCTCGGCGTTGATAACGCCCAATATGCCCTCGGCTTGGCTCAACGTCACCTTGCCGTTGAGGAAAGCGCGCCGCGTAAATTCGCCCGCCTTGGCGAGCCTCGCGCCGTCCGCCAAAAGGGTGCGCAGCACCAAGTCGGCGAGGGTGACGCCCCCGTGGATCTGAAACTCCACGATATCTTCGCCCGTGTAGCTTTTGGGCGCGGCGAAGTAGACCATCATACATTGTTCCTCGAATCCGTCGCCCGCGAAGCGTCCCAAATACATACGGTTGGGTTGCGGCGCGGCGGGCATAGCGCGCGAAGAAAAGCGCCGTAGAGCATAGGATAGACTATCCTCTCCCGACAAGCGGACGATGCCGATGGCGCCCACGCCTATGGCTGTTGAAATGGCTACGATGGTTTGCATACCTGTCTTAATATGTCAATAGCCGATTTGCTGGTACAAATCGGCTATCGGTTTTCGGCTGTTTGCCGTAGTGGTCAGAATCTTCTCTTTTTGCCGCCGAAAGAGCGGGTTTTCATACCGCCCGTGCGGAAAGACTTGTTGGTGCCGTAGGTGATTTCCTTTTCCTTGGGAATGATGACCACGTAGCGGTTGGGCTCGTCCCCGAAGGATTCGGTGCGCACGCGCTCGTCGTCGGCTAAGGCCTCGTGAATGACCTTGCGGTCCTGGTTGTTCATGGGCTCCAACTCCACCTGTTTCCCTTCGCGCACCGCTTTGTCCGCCAAGCGCAACGCCAAGGCGTGCAAGGTATCGGTGCGTCTCGCGCGGTAGCCCTCCACGTCGATGGTGACGCGGGTATAGGACGCGTCGTCTTTGTTGATATGGATGGTGGTGAGGTATTGAATGGCGTCCAACACTTCCCCGCGGTAGCCGATGACCGCGGCGCTGTCCTTGCCGCTCACTTGGGCCAGGAAGCCGCCCTCCACGTCTTCGACCGTTACGTCGCAGTCCAATCCCATACGCTCAAGTAGCCCCGCGATGAAGTCGCACACCTCGTCTTTTGGGGTGCTCTTGACGGTCAAGCGCACTTTGGCGCCGGCGAACAAGCCGCCTTTTTTGAGGACTTCGATTTCCACCTCGTCCTCGGTCATTCCCAACTGTTCCAAACCGATGGCGATGGCCTCTTCTACGGTTTTGGCTTCTTTCTCTATGGATATCATATCGTCTCCTTTTCGTTTAGGCGTTGCCCTTGGCTTCTTCCATAGCGTCTTTCTTCTTCGTGACCGCGTTGTAAATAAGGTTTATCGCAACCGTTATGAACGAGTTGGTAAACATATAGATACAAAACGCGGCGCTGTAGAAGAGCGAAAACACGCCTATCATAATGGGCATCAGCCACATCATATATTTCATACTGTTAGCCGCACCGCCGCCGACGGGCTTGCCGTTCTGGTCGTATTGGGTGGGCGTTTCGGGTTGGTTGCCCTTGGTGAGTCGGGTGCTGATGATAGAGAGCGCCAAGCTCAAGATGGGCAGGATGAGGTAGCCGTTCCAATGCTTCATATCGAAGAAGGTCTTGAACGCGCTGCCCTTGTCGACCTTGTTGTACTTTTGCATCGCGGGCATCAAAATGGCGTCGTAGGCGTTGCCGTACTTGGAACTGTAGGGGAAGTTGACGTCGGTCAACACCGCGTTGAGTTTGCCCATACCCGTACCGGCGTAGGTGCCGATGTCGGGCACGACGTCCGCCCAGGTGTCGGGCATAAAGACGTTGTCGATCCACAGCCATTTCCACTTTTCGCTGCCGTCCTCGTTGACTTTGAGTTTCTCGTAGGACTCCAACATAATGGCGTCGATCTCGTCGTCCGTCTTGGTGTCGAGGTAGCCCGTGTCCACTATTTCCGCTTTGTAGGTCTGCGTCAACTCGTACACCATCATCTGGTTTTCGTACTTGACGCAGGCGTTGAAGCCCGAGAAGACCACCAAGAAGATGACCAAGGTCAGTAGAGAAGGCAAGCAAGCGCCCCACATCGAGTAGCCGTATTGCTTGTACAACTCCATTTGCTTCTTTTGAATGACTTGGGGATTGCCGGCGTAGGCCTCGTTGATGCGGTCCAATTCGGGCTTCATCAACTTCATCGCCTTGTTGTTCTTGCGGGTGGCGGCCTTTTGCCACAAGTCGAAAGGAGAAACTATCGCCTTGAGAATCAAGGTAAAAATAACGACCGTCCAACCGAAATTGCCGATTTGGTGATACAATAGGTCCACCAATTTGCCTATCCAGTTGGTCAGTTCGGGTTTCGCCAAAAATAAGAGACTCAAATCAACCATTTTGCCTTTCCTCTATAATTTTCGCGCACGGGATCGAACCCGCCTTTTGCCCACGGATTACACCGCAATATGCGGCACCCACCTAAAAAGCATCCTATGCAAAAGCCGTACTTCTCTATGGCCTGATAGGTATAAGAGGAACAAGTGGGTACGTAAATACAATGCGCCGCGATTGCCGGCGATAAGTATTTTTTGTAAAAGCGCAACAAAGCGCGTGCTAACCATTTCATTCGCGACGCAACTTGTCTGCTTTGACCAAGAGCGCGGTCAAAGAACGGCGCAATTCGTCAAAACTTCGCTGGGAGGACAGACTGCGTGCCACCACTACGTACGAGGTATGCCCTTTCACGTCGGGCAGAAGAGCGCGGAATATCTCGCGAAGACGGCGCTTGACCTTGTTGCGCACGACGGCTTTGCCCACCTTTTTGCCGACCACGAAGCCGACTTTCGGCAGGGGAAGTTTGCCGTCCAAGCACAAAAGCACCAAATTGTCGTCCGAATAACTCTTTCCTCGTCTGTAGATGACGTCGAAACTGCTTCTTCTACGCAGTCTGTACACCTTTTGCATCATTAGGCGGACAACTTCTTTCTACCTTTCGCTCTGCGGCGGGCCAACACGTTGCGGCCGCCCTTGGTCGCCATACGCGCACGGAAACCGTGCACTTTGCTTCTGTGTCTTTTCTTGGGTTGATACGTTCTGAACATTGCCATACATCTATCCTCACTTTGTAGTTTTTCAATCAAAAAGCACTATTCATGCGGTGAACAGTCTTCCCTATTATAACCAACCCGTCCCCGCTTGTCAATTATTTTTTGGCCTATTATTCTCTATTAATATTCTCGGCGCGTGGGTATATGTGCGCGTGTGCCGTCATACAGTAGAGAGAACGAATGGTCAAAGGAGTGTAAACGATGGATTTCGGAACGGACGGAATACGGATGCAAAACGTAGAAGAACTATGCCGAGTGGGCTACGGTATGGGCGTCGCACAGCGCGGCAAGAGCAAGATAGTTTTGGCCGAGGACAATCGCCCGACTTCGCGGCGCGTCGCGGCGGCGGTGGCGGCGGGGCTGGAAAAGGCGGGGTGCGACGTGCTCTATGCGGGCGTGGCGCCCATCGCGGCCCTGCAATACGCCGTGCGCTATTTCACGGCGGACGGGGGTATTATGGTGACCGCCTCGCACAATCCGCCCAAGTACAACGGGTTGAAGTACGTCGACGCGGAGGGGCGAAAACCGTCCGACGAGGAGTTGTCCGCCCTTGCCGCGGCGATGGAAGGAGTGCCCTATGCGGGCGAGGAAGTCGCGCTCTCGCCCTCGGACGTCGTGGCCAAGGCCTATCTCGGCAAATTCCGCGCTATGGGCGAGATCCCTCTGCGCGTGGCCGTGGATTGTGCCAACGGCGCGGCCTATCCCACCGTCAAACGCGTCTTCGTGGGCAAGGTGCGGGACGCCGTCTTTTTGCACCACGGCGAGGGCAAGTTCATCAACCGCGACTGCGGCGCTTTGCACCCCGAAACGCTTTTGGCGGTCGAAGACGCGGATATGGGGTTCGCCTTGGACGGCGACGGGGACAGGTGCGTGGCCGTCACGCGCGGACGGCGTATCGTGCGCGGCGACGAAATACTGTACCTCTTGGCCAAGTACTATCGGCTGCGGCATATGGATTTGGGCGCGGGGCTGGCGTCTACCGTGATGGCCAACGGCGCGTTGAGCAAAGCGCTGTCCGCCTTGGGACTGCGGCTGTACCGCACGGACGTGGGCGACCGCAATGTGTGGGAACTAATGCAGGCGCGGGGTTGCGTGCTGGGCGGCGAGCCGTCGGGGCATATCCTCGCGGCGGACGGCGTGTCGGACGGCATTATGACGGGGTTGACCTTGGCGGGCATCGCCGCCGAGATGGACTTGGACGAGGCGTTGGCGGACTATCGTCCGTGGCCGCAGTATCACACTGAGATTCCGTTGACGCCTACGGCGTTGCGCTACGCCAAGGCCGCCGAATCCAAGTGGCAGGACTATCTCGGCGAAACGGGCAGGGTGGTGGTGCGCCCCTCGGGCACCGAACCCGTGGTACGCGTCATGGTCGAGTGCGAAAGTATGCATTTAGCCGAAAATATCGCGGTATCCATCGTCCAAGCCGCAAAAAAACAAGGGCAGTCGTAGACGCCCTCTTTTTTCGTTTCGTACCGAGCGGGGCGGTTGCGGCGCGGCACGCTGCGATTACGGTTAAAAAACGCCGCGAAGTACCTCGGAGCGCGTCGCGGCGGCAAATTATTTTTCGATTGCGGCGTTACAGATATTTGCGCACGTCTTCGAGAACGGCCTCGGGCGTCATGCGGTTCGCCTCGATTTGTTGCTCGTAGGTCTTGCGGTCGACGAAGGTCTTGGGTGCGCCCCGCAACAGCACTTTGCAGTCCTTGTCGGCGAGATACGCCGCGACTTTTTGACCGAAGCCGCCCGAAAGTATGCCGTTTTCGAGGGTGACGAATAGGTCGTGCGTCGGCAGCAAAGCGTCCAGCGCTTTTTCGTCCACGTCCGAGTAGCGGTCGCACGCCACCAATGTGGGCTCTACGCCGTTTTGGCGCAAATAGGCGCATACGTCCACGGCTTTTTCGGCCATATCGCCCAAAGCGAGCAGGGCGACACGGGCGCCCGTTTGCCATACCTGCCAACGGTTAAAGCCGTCCGACGGGCGGGTGCTATCGGCGTAAGCGTAGGGTACGCGAATGACGACGGGCGTTTCGGTTTGGTCTATCGCCCAGTCGAGCGTATCGAGTAGTTGCGCTTTCGAGGTGGGCGCCAGGCACAGCAGTCCCGGCACGTTGGACATCATGGCCATATCGTACAACCCCGCGTGCGTGGGATCGTAGTAGCCCATACCGCCGTTGTACACCAACACGACGGCGGGATTGCCGTTCAAAGCCAAGTCCTGCATCAGTTGGTCGTAGGTGCGCTGTACGAAGGAACTCAACACCGCCCACACGGGTTTCGCGCCGCGCCGCGCCAACCCAGAAGCCAACGCCACGGCGTGTTCTTCGGCGATGCCCACGTCCACGAAGCGGTCACCCACGCGTTTACGCCAAGCGGGCGTCAGTCCCGCGGCGCCGGGCGTGGCGGCGTTGACCACGACGATATTCTCGCCCCGTTCTATTTTTTCGGCCAGACGGTCGGCGATTTGTACGCTGAGGGGCGCCTCTTTCGGCGGCACCCACGAAGCGGCCGATATCCAATGGCCGCGCTCTTTGTCGCGTTCGGCCCAAGCGAGGCCTTTGCCTTTTTGGGTATGCACGTGCACGACGATGGGGTGGTCGCAGTCCTTTACCCGCTCGAAAGCGTCTATGAGCGCGCCCACGTCGTTGCCGTCCTCTACGTAGACGTAGTCCAGCCCCAACGCGCGGAAGAGATTGGGTTCGCCCTTTCCCTTCGTGCGGCGCAAGACGGCCAACCCTTCGTACAGACCGCCTTTGTTTTCGGCGATGGACATTTCGTTGTCGTTGAAGAGCACGATCAGGTTGCCCTTGACCGTGGCCGCGTTATTGAGCCCCTCGAATGCTTCGCCGCCCGACAGGCTGCCGTCGCCCAATACGGCGACCACGCGCTCGGTGCCGCCCAACACGTTGCGGCCCGTGGCAAGCCCAACCGCCAAACTGACGGCGGTGGACGTGTGCCCGACCATGAATTGGTCGTGCTCGCTTTCGTTGGGGTTGGTGTAGCCCGACGTCTTGCCCGCCATAAAGTCCTCGTAGCGGCCGGTGATCATCTTGTGCACGTAGCTTTGGTGGGATACGTCTAAGACGAACTTGTCCCGCGGCGAATCGAACACATAGTGCAAGGCCACGGTGGCCTCGACGAGCCCCAGATTGGAGCCTATATGGCCGCCCGTGCGGGTGACGCGCTCTATGAGGTCTTGCCGAATCATGGCGCACAAGTCTTTGAGCGCCGCAAGGTCGAGTGATTTGATATATCGTGGGGTGAGGTCTTTTGCCGAAATGGTCATACGCGCTCCTATCGGATGAGTTTGCCTTCCATATAATAGCGTTTTTCTTCCGCTTCGCCCAAACTGAAGGCCTTTTTGGGTAATACGCCGTGCGCTTGCACGTAGGGGAACAGGTCGCTTTTTTGCATACAGGGCATCACGACGCCGATACCGTCGGTCGCCGCGCATACCGTGTTGAGGTGTTCTTCGCCGTGGATATAATCCACCGATACGGCGGGATGCCGCGCCAGATAATCGGCAATAAACGCCGCCATCTTTTCTATGACGGCGGTGGCGTCGCGGTCGCAATCGACGGTGTACGTACCCCCCTTATACAGTACGTTCAGCTTGCCTTCGCCGTGGAAAGCGCCCTTCATTTCGCGCAAGAAATCCTCGAAGTCCGCGCCCGTCACCACGCGGTGAATGGGGTGGAAGGTCAGCCCATCCGAATGCAGGTTGATGAGCTCTACGGTGGCGTATCTCGCGGGGTGCGTCAGCCTTTCTTCGGGCGAAAGCCCCGCCTTGATCTTTTCCCAGTACTTTTTGGCCGAAGCGATGGAGTGATTGCCGTCGCCCACGGCGAATTGGAAGTCTTTGCCTTGGGTAATCGCCGTCAGTTGAGACAGCACTGCTTCGCTGTCGGTCACGCGGTATCCGCGAAGGTGTCCGCCCCCCATGTTGAGTTCGAAGTCGTAGAGGAGAGGCAGATCGTTGCGCCTTGCGTACACCCGTTCGACCACGCCCTCTCGGCGGTCGTCCACCAATAGTAGAGCGTGCGTAAATTCCAACCGTGCGCCGTCGCGTATGCGCACCCGAATGGGCAGGCGCGATTCAACCGTGGCTTCGGTGGCGCGGATATGCGCCGCGGCCTCGGGGCGGTAGTCATATTCTTCCAGGTCGATGGCCACCACGAGCCCTATGCGCACGCCGCCCGTAGGCAGGGTACGCTCGACCAGCACGAAGTCGTCCACCTCGTCGAAGACCGCGCTATGAACGTAGTCGTTCATACGGGCGTGAATGGCCGCGATGCGCGCCGCGATCTGCTCCTCGTTCGAGACGGACAGATAGTATTCGGGAAAGATGAGCCGCAAAGTGGACGTGTCGCCCGAGATGGCGTCCAACTTCTCCCAATAATCCTTTTGCGAGGTGAATTGGTCGCAGGCGATTACCGCCCATTTGCGATAATCGTATTCCTTTTTGGGTACGAGTAAGCGGGGTACGTTGACGATAGCCATAAATCCTCCAATGAGCGCTCGCCCGTATTCGGGCGCACGCGATACAATGATTATACCCCAAATGTACGGGCATTGTCAATGAGGATATTGACTTTGAAAAAAGAGTAGTATATAATGAATATATCACGAAATTACGGAGATATCGATGATGGGTACTATCAAAATGATGATTAAGTTGATGAAATCCACCGACGAGAAGCGGTTCGCCGTTATCAACGCGGCGGAGGGCGTGGCGGTCACCCCCAACGTCCCTTATATAGACGACGGCAATCCCTTGCACACGCTCACCGTCTACCGTGCCGAGGACGCCGTCGGCCCCCAACCCGTGATGGTGGAGGTGCACGGCGGCAGTTGGGTGTACGGCGACAGCCAACTCAACCGCTATTCCAACCATTGGGTGGCCAAGCGCGGCTTCACGGTGTTTTCGCTGGGGTATAGAATTTGCCCCGAGGTCAACTACGCGGGCGGGTTGGAAGATATTTTCCAAGCCT
This sequence comes from Clostridia bacterium, assembly GCA_017394805.1. NCBI lineage: Bacteria > Bacillati > Bacillota > Clostridia > Clostridia bacterium. Next base: position 72,198 of record JAFPXC010000003.1, read on the forward strand.
TTCAATGGGTGTACGAGCACGGCGCCGAGTACGGCGGCGATATGAACAACGTCTACCTTTGCGGAGACAGTTCGGGCGGGCACTTGTCTTCGTTGGCCGTGGAGTGTATGGCCGACGCGGACAAAGCCGAGGCCTTCGGCGGGCTCAAAACCGACCTTCGATTCAACGCCGTCAACTTTTCCTGCGGCGCGTTCTATCTGCGCGATATGTGCGAGATCCCCTGCGCCCGTGCCTATTTCGGCAAGATTATCGGCAAGGGGTGGAAAAAGAGCAAGTATTACGACCTCGCCAACTTCGACCTGAAACCCGGTCTCGAGGTGCCGCCCATGCTGTTTTCTTCCTGCTACAAGGACTTTTTGCGCAAATACGTGCTCAAAGCCTACGAGGCGGTCAAAGCGGCGGGCTACACCTGCAAGTTGATTTACCGCGACGCCAAGACCGAGAACGAGCTCGAGCACGTCTACAACGTGCACTGGCCCGATTGGCCCGAGTCGGAAGAGACCAATCAAGGTATGCTCGACTGGTTTTTGCAGTACAAGAAGTAACTAAGCATACGGAATGCTGTTTGAAATACAATCTTTACAATTCGGTTACGACGACTTCGTCCTATTGGAAGACGTCAATGCGGTCATGAACGAAGGGGACCGTATAGGTCTTATCGGCGCCAACGGCGTGGGTAAGACCACTTTATTACGCCTTCTTTTGGGTGAATTGACGCCGGACAAAGGCACCATCGTCAAGCGGCGCGGCCTGCGCGTGGGCGTTTTGCGCCAGCACGATGCCTTGTTGGGCGAGGGCACCGTGTGGGACGAGATGCAGTCGGCGTTCGGCGAAGTCGTCGCCGCCGAAAAGGAAATGCGCCGCATCGAGGGCGAATTGCAGACCGTCAAAGAGGGCGACTCTGCGTATCGCGCGCTTGCGCAGGAGCACGACCGTTTGGAGAAATATATTTTGTCCCGCGACGGCTACCACCGCGACGTGCGCGTCAAGACCGTCCTCAACGGCATGGGCTTCGCGGATTACGATATGCCCGTCGCGCACCTTTCGGGCGGGGAGAAGACGCGGCTCGCTCTGTCCAAACTGCTCTTGTCCGACCTCGAATTGCTCGTGTTGGACGAGCCGACCAATCACTTGGACGTGGACACGGTGGAGTGGTTGGAGAAGTATTTGGAAGGGTACAAGCAAGGGTTGCTCATCGTGTCGCACGACCGTTATTTTTTGGACAAAACAGTCGGGAAGATATGGGATATCGAGGGAAAAACCCTCTTCGAGTGGCGCGGCAACTATACCAAAGCCGTGGCCACCAAGCGCGACGTGGCGGCCTACCAAGCCAAGCAGTACGAGCGTCAGCAGGCGCAGATCGCCGAAATGCGCGAGTACGCCGAGCGCAATATATGCCGCGCTTCCACGTCCAAAAGCGCCAAGAGCCGCCTCAAACGCATAGAGGGTATGGACTTGGTGGACAAGCCCCTTCCCCCCATTCGGTCGCCGCACATCGCCTTCGACGTGGTGGGCGAGAGCAACCGCGACGTGCTCAAGGTCTCGGATTTGTGTCTCAAAGCGGGGGATACCGTCCTCGTACCGCACCTTTCTTTTGAGGTGCGCAAGGGGGAACGCGTCGCCGTCGTGGGCAAAAACGGCATAGGCAAGAGCACCCTCATCAAAACGCTTTTGGGGCTCGTCAACGCCGAGACCGACCACTACAACGTGTTGCCCGATCCGCAGAGCAGTTGCCAAGTGGGCGGCGCCAACGCCGTCCGCAACGTCAACGGCGCCGTGTGGTACGGCAAAAATCTGCGGGTGAGTTATTACGACCAAGAAAACCTCAACCTGTCCCCCAACGCCGAGGTGTTGGGCGAGTTGTGGTTCCGCTTCCCCTCTATGACGCAGACCTACGCGCGTAGCAAGTTGGCCAATCTTTTGTTCTCCGCCGAGGATATGGACAAGACGGTGGGCAGTCTTTCGGGCGGCGAAAAGGCCAAGTTGGGCGTGGCCATCGTCACCTGCGAGGGGAGCAATCTGCTGTTTTTCGACGAGCCGACCAATCACTTGGACCTCGCTTGCCGCGAGGCGTTGGAAACGGCGCTCAAGCGCTACCAAGGCACCGTCTTTTTCGTATCGCACGACCGCTATTTCGTCAACGCCGTAGCCACCAAAGTGTTGGAATTGACGCCCACGGGCGCGAGGACGTACGAGGGCGGTTACGACGCCTATCTCGCCGCAAAAGAAAAGGAAAAAACCCTCGTCAAAGAGGCCGTCAAGGACGCCCCCGTCGAGAAGACGGCGGGCGGCAATTATCGCAGCAAAGAGGAACGCAAAAAAGAGGCGCAGCGCCGAGAGGCCGTCGCCCGCACCGAGAAACGGTTGGAGGCGTTGGCGGTGCAGATCGCCGACCTGACCGCAAAACTGTCCGCGGGCGGCAGCGATTGGCAACAGCTTGCCGAATGGGACAAGCAACTCGCGGCGGCCCAACAAGAGGAAGAAGAACTGTACGCCTTGCTGGAAACGCTTTTGACCGATTGAGATAAAGGGCGAACGATTGACAAGCGCCCCCTTTCGTGCTATAATCAAACTACAACCGAATATCCGCCTTGGTTTAGAAGCGCGGGGCAACCTCGCGCAAGCTATCAACAGTGGGAATGGTGGTGCAAATCCACCGCAACAGCCATTACCGTAAACGCGAATTTTCGCAAAGTCGGAAGACCTGCCTTGGCGGCAAACCGCAACGATTTTTTTGGGGCAAGAGCAAAAAAACGGTGCAAAAACGTGGGGTACGTGCCCCAAGTTTTGCGTCATTTTGCCTTTTCCGTTGTGAAAAGGCTTTTTTCTCTTTGCCCGCCACGGCGGGCTTTTTGTTTGCTCCGTCCCAAAAAGCACAATGCGGTTTCGCTTTTCCCCCGCCGTATGCTTGCGCGAGTCTAACGCGGCTTCGGCGTCGAAAGAAAGACAAAATAACGTCGAAAGACGAAAAAGGAGAACATTATGAAAAACTTCAAGAAATTAGCAATCGTACTGATGGTACTCGTCCTCGCCGCCTCTTTGGTGGTCGGCGCTGTCGCTTGCGCAAAGAAAATCGGTGACAAAGGCACCGTAACCGTCGTGGTCGAGTCGGGGAAAGAAGGCGTGGCCGCAACCGAATACGTGGTGGATTTGTCCAAACTGTCCGGCAACAAGGGGCTTGTCACCGTACTGGATTATCTCAAAGAAAACGAGTCTCTTACTTATGCCATTTCGGGCGGCATGTTGACGGAAGTCAACAATTTGAAAAACGCCAGCGACTGGAATCCTTATATCTCGTTGTGGACGTCGGTAGAGGCGGATAAAGCGCCTGCGGAAGACGAATATGCTACCAACAAAGAATACAAAAAATATGCGTTGCGTTCTTCCAATTTGGGCGCGCTCAGCATGACCATCGACGACGGTGCGGTCATATACATCGGATATGCCTATATGAGTTAGTGGATATGTCCGCAAATCTTGCTCGAGCGCGTACGCAAAAGGGTGCTTTACGAGTGGCCTTGATCGCCGTGATGGCGGCGACCGTAGAGGCCGGCAAATGGGCGTTGGCGGCCATCCCGAACGTGGAGATCGTCACGCTCTTTACCGCACTCTACGGCTACGTGTTCGGGTGGATGGGCATGGCGGCCACGCTCGTCTTCGTATGGCTCGAGAGTATGATATGGGGCTTCAATACTTGGGTGTTGGAGTATATCGTGCATTGGTCGGCGGTATGCGGCGCGTTTTGGCTCTTGGGCAGAATGCGCGTCAAAAATCGCGTGGTGCTGACGGCGGTCGCGGTGATTTTGACCATCGCTTTCGGCGTCCAGAGTTCCCTCGTCGACGTGCTTTTGTATATGCGTGACGGTACTTTTATCGTCAAAACCACCAACTACTGGAGACGGTTTGCCGTCTATTATATGAACGGCATATGGTTTTATGTGGCGCAGGTTGTTACCAACCTGGTGGTCTTCCCCTTGCTCTTTATCCCCATGCAGCGGCTGTTGCACCGATTGGGCGGCCGCTACGAGATATGCGTGGGCAGGCGCAAAGACGACGAGCCGCGCGAGCCTGCGGATTTGCCTTTCGACGCCGCCCCGGCGGACGAGCCTGTCGGCGGAGAAGACGCGCAATAATCGTCGTTATGCCAAAAAAAGAGGGACGCGTCGTGCGTCCCTCTTTCTATAACCCGCATATCACCAATCGTCGTAGGGGCTGGTCTTGATATCGTCGTAAAACTGCAAATATTTATTTTTGAACGCGGCGGCGTCCTCGTCCCCTTGGGGCAACAAGTCCTCGGGGGCGAAGTCGGCGAGGGACACGGCGTCCTCGTCCATCATATCCGCCAATTTGCTCAGTTCGTAGTCGTTCATAATTTCCGTAGATATTATAGTCCTTCCTTTCGCTTTTGTCAAGAAGTGTGCGTGTTGACAATTCGACTTTATCATATTATAATATGGGTATGAAACGCTCGATATGGATGATAACGATAGTAGTGGTTTTGGCGGCTGTGGCCGCTTGCCTCTTCGCCTGCGAAAAGGTCAAGGTGACCGGCGTCGAGGTGGACCAAATGCCGCAGAAGACCAAGTATTATACGGGAGAGCAGCTGGATTTGACGGGATGCACCTTGAGCGTCCTGTATTCCGACCATTCGGTCAAGACCGTGGATGTCACCGCGGATATGGCTTCGGCCTTGGACACCAAGAACGTAGGCGTCAAGACGGTCATTCTCACCTACACCGAGGGCGGGCTCAACTACACCGCGTCCATGACGCTGCACGTCATTTCCCGTCCGCCCGCTTCGTTGCGCGTGGCCACCCCGCCCGCCAAGACCGAGTACGTGGAGGGGCAAACGATCGACCTCACGGGGTTGACGGTCGAGGTGGTGTACACCGCCGAGCAGAGTATGATCGTCACCGAGCGTGATTTGACTTACGCCAAAGGCGCGGCGGTTTTGGGCGAAAACGGCGTGCAAGTGTCCTTCGCGGGGCTTACGCTCACGGTGCCCGTTCGCGTGGTGCCTTTGGCCGTGGTCGGGTTGGAGGCCGAGCCGATCGGCGGGTGCGTCTATCGCAATCAGCGTTTGCACGTCGGTATGTTCGACGTGTATTATCTCTACAACGACGGCACCAAGTCGCCGTGTACCCGCGCGGTATTGGAAGAGAACGGTGAAGTCGTCCGCGACACGGGGACTATGACCGTGCATATCGGCGCCGTAGACGACGCCGACGTGCCGTTCTCCTGCACCGTGGACGTTCGGGCGGTAGAGGATGAGGTATCTCGCGTATCGTTATATTCCGCGCCTCTCTCTTACGAGGTGGGCGCCACCTTCGATTGGCGCGAAATCGTCCTTACCGTGGACTTTGCGCACGCTACGGGCGTACGCTATACGATGGGGCGCGACGCGTATGCGTCGCTTGCGCTGTCCGTCGCCGACGGCGCCGTGCTTGACCGAGAGGGCGCGGTGGACGTGGTCGTATCCGTGGGCGAGCGCACGGTCGGGACTTTCCGCATAGGCGTAGGCGCGCCCGTACCCGTTCGGTGGCGCGTCGCCGAAGGGGAGAACGAAGTGGTGGAGGTCGCGGCGGGCGATGTGCCGCGCCCCGTTACGCTTATGTTGTACGCCGTGCTGTCCGACGGCACCGAGCAACTCGTGTGGCACAGATGGCGGGCCGAAGCTGGCGTCGAGGTGACCTTGCCCGACGCGGCGACGGCGGGGCAGACCACGGCCGCGTTGACCTATATGGGTATGGGTTACACCTTCGCCATTCGCGTAATCGAAGAGTAGGTATTGCACCCCCGCTCTTGCAAATACTAACCGCACCGACATTTTTTTGTCGCCAAGCGGTCAAAATACAGTTGAAGTCGGCACGCGTCTTATGATATAATATCTATTGCGCATCGGCGCGTCGCGCGCCGTAACGCGCGTGCAAAATCAAAATTATCTTTCTTCCTTCGGGAGAAAGCGGAGGTTACGTTGAAAAGAAGTACCATCTTTCGTATCGTCGTCATCGTGGCGGTAGTCGCGGCTATCGTGCTTTTGGCGATGTATGCCGCCAACGTGTTCGGCGCCAAGAACGAGATTACCTACGGCCAATTCGTCGAGAAATTGTACGCGGGCGAGATCGCCGAGGTCGCCGTGGACGGCAATTATTCCGTATATTTGCTGTACAAAGACAGCAAGGTCAATGCCAATCGCTTCCCCAATCAATACGACGCGTTCGTCTACGTGGACCATCGTACCAGCGTGCCAGATTTGGTGCGCGAGTACAACGCGGCGCACGCGGACGCCGCGGTGGGGTTGCGCTTCGACAATCCCTCGTCGGGGTCCATTTGGTCGTCCATTCTGCCCATGCTCATCATCGTGGGCTTGTCGGGCATTTTCCTCGTCATCTTGCTTCGTCAAAGCACCAACGCCAACAACAAGGCGATGAATTTCGGCAACAACCGCGCCGTGATGGTGCGCTCGTCCAAGGTGCGCTTCACCGACGTAGCGGGCGCCGAGGAAGAGAAAGAGGAACTCAAGGAGATCGTGGAGTTCTTGTCCAACCCCGCCAAGTTTACCAAGGTGGGCGCGCGCATTCCCAAGGGCGTCTTGTTGGTCGGCCCTCCCGGCACCGGTAAGACCTTGTTCGCCAAGGCCGTAGCGGGCGAGGCGGGCGTGCCTTTCTTCTCCATCACCGGTTCGGACTTCGTGGAGATGTTCGTGGGCGTGGGTGCTTCGCGTGTGCGCGATTTGTTTGCGCAAGCCAAGAAGTGTATGCCCTGCATCGTCTTCATCGACGAGATCGACGCCGTCGGCAGACAGCGCGGCGCGGGCTTGGGCGGCGGCAACGACGAGCGCGAGCAAACCCTCAACCAACTTTTGGTGGAGATGGACGGCTTCGACGCCAACGACGGCATCGTCATTATGGCGGCCACCAACCGTGCGGACATTCTGGACCCCGCTTTGATGCGTCCGGGGCGTTTCGACCGTCAAATCTACGTCAACGTGCCCGACGTCAAAGGCAGAGAGGAAATTTGCAAGGTCCACGCGCGCAACAAACCCCTGTCGGGAGATATCGACTTCCACGCCATCGCCCGTCTTACCGTGGGCTTCACGGGCGCGGATATCGAGAATATGCTCAACGAGGCGGCCATCTTGGCGGCCAGGCACAACCGTTCGGTCATCTTGATGGAAGACATCCTCGAAGGCATCAACAAGGCGATGATGGGCCCGCAGAAGAAGAGCCGCATCGTCACCGAGGTAGACAAGCGCATCACGGCCTACCACGAGTCGGGACACGCCATCTTGGCGCGCGTATTGGAAAATTGCGACGACGTGCAAGAGGTCTCCATCGTGCCGCGCGGCGCGGCCGCGGGCTACACGCTCACCCGTCCCGATGCGGACGATATGCACCTCTCCAAAGGCAAATTGCTGGATATGATCTGCATGATGCTGGGCGGTCGTGCCGCCGAGGAAATCGTCATCAAGGATATCACCACCGGCGCTTCCAACGACATCCAACGCGCCTCGCAAATTGCGCGTAGCATGGTCACCGAGTGGGGCATGAGCGATTTGGGATGTATCTATATGGGCGGTGACCAAGAGGTCTTCGTAGGCCGCAGTTGGGGCACGCATTCGGACATTTCGGACGATATGAGCAGCAAAATCGACGCCGAGATCAAGAAGATTATGGACGGGGCGTATCAACGCGCCTTGGCCGTGCTCAACGCGCACCGCGCCGTGATGGACGCCATGGTGGGCGAACTCTTCGAGCGTGAGACCATCTACAAAGAGGACGTGGACCGTCTCTTCCGAGAGGGCGGCAAAGGTGCGGACTCATCCGCCGAACCCGTCGCAAAAGACGAAACTCCCTCGGACGCTTCCGCCGAGCCCGCGAACACCATCGAGCCTCGGCAAACCGACGTCGCCAAAGACGCACCCAAAGACGACGCGGGCGGCGACTGACAGACGCTTCGCGGACGAACGACGCGGCTTTCAGTCGCGTTCGAAATCATATAAATACGCGCACGCATCTCGCGTGCGCGTATTTTCGCAGTACGGCGCGTAGCGGCAAATATGGCGAAAAAACGATTAAAATTATGCGCAAAAACACTTTGTTTCGGTTGCCTGTCAGGCGCAATGGTGATACAATGAACGTATACTGAAAAGGAGGCACGAACTATGGATATCAAACAATTTTACAAATGGTTCAATCAACAAAGCGTTTTGCTTAAAGTGATTTTGTTAATCATTCCTTTCGTAGGTTGGGTAGTGGAATTGCTTGTCCGTGGTACCCGAATGATCGACAAGAAGGACACCTTGAGCATCGTCGTGTTCATTTTGTTCCTCGTCGTCGGCTGGGGTTGGTTCCTCAACCTCATCGACATCATCTACATGATCATTTCCGGTCACCTTATTTTGGCGGACGACTGAGAAAGTCAAACGAACGAAAACAGCGCAACCCGTGTGGTTGCGCTGTTTTTCGTTTGAAAATAATTACTTTTTGAGGGGTTTCATCGTGGGGAACAACAAGACGTCCCGAATGGACGCGTTGTCCGTAAACAGCATCACCATGCGGTCGATGCCGATGCCCATACCACCCGTGGGGGGCATACCGTACTCCAACGCCGTGAGGAAGTCCTCGTCCAGCATCTGCGCCTCGTCGTCGCCGGCTTGCCGCGCCCTCACTTGCGCCATAAAGCGTTCGCGTTGGTCCAAGGGGTCGTTGAGTTCGGAGAACGCGTTGCCGAATTCGTGTCCCAAAATGAAGAACTCAAAGCGCTCGGTCAGGCGTTTGTCGGTGGGCTTTTTCTTGGCCAAGGGGGAAATCTCCACGGGGTAGTCGGTGATGAAGGTGGGTTGCACCAAAGTCTCTTCCACGTAGGCGTCGAACAACTCGGCCAACGCCTTGCCCCAACTGAGGTTGGGGGCCAACTCCAGCCCTTTCTCCTTGACGGCGGCGTACACGTCCGTGACGGTGGACGTCATAAAGTCGATGCCCGTCCGCGCCAACACGGCCTCGGCCATCGTCATACGCTGCCATTCGCCCGCGATATGGATCTCGGTGCCTTGGTAGGTGATATTCTCGGTATTCAGCACGTTTTTGGCGATGGAGTGGAACAGGCCCTCGGCGATGTCCATCATCGTGTGGTAATCGGCGTACGCCTGATACAATTCGACCGTAGTGAACTCGGGATTGTGGGTGGTGTCCATACCCTCGTTGCGGAATTGACGCCCGATTTCGTACACCTTTTCGTAGCCGCCCACGATGAGGCGTTTGAGGTGCAACTCGGTGGCGATACGCATATACATATCGATATCGAGGGCGTTGTGGTGCGTGATGAAAGGACGCGCGTTCGCGCCGCCGGGAATGGTGTTGAGCATAGGCGTTTCCACTTCCAAAAAGCCCAACCCGTCGAGGTAGCGGCGCACTTCCGAATTGATGCGACTACGCAAAATGAACGTGTTTTTGACCTCGGGATTGGAGATGAGGTCCACGTAGCGCATACGGTATCTTAGGTCGGTATCTTTGAGACCGTGGTATTTCTCGGGCAGCGAGCGCAGGGCTTTGCTCAACAGCACTACCTCGGTGGCGTGCACGCTGATCTCCTGCGTTTGGGTTTTGAACACGATGCCCTTTACGCCCACGATATCGCCGATGTCCATCTGCTTGAAATAGCGGTAGGGCTCCTCGCCCACGTCGTCGCGGCGCACGTAGAATTGCAGACTGCCTGCCCCGTCCAAAAGGTGCGCGAAAGAGGCCTTGCCCATCACGCGCTTATTGGTCATACGCCCCGCCACCACGACTTCTTTGCCTTCCAACGCCTCGTAATTCTCTTTGATTTGGTTGGAATCGTGCGTTTTGGGAAAGGTGGTGATTTCGTACGGGTCTCTACCTTCGGCGACCAGGCCCTGCAGTTTTTCCAAACGGACGCGGCGCGCCTCGTTTTGTTCTAATTCTTCGTTGAAGATCTCGTCAGGCATAGTTGCTCCTTATTTGCCTACGCGCACGATGCGGAAGGTCGAGGTGCCGGCGGGTGCTTTGACTTCCACTTCGTCGCCCGCTTTCTTGCCGATAAGGCTTTGCCCCAAGAGGGATTGGTTGCTGATTTTGCCGCTCATAAAGTCGGCTTCGACCGTGCTGACGATGGACACTTCCATCTCGCTTTCCATATCTTCGTCGTACAAAACGACGGTGGAGCCTACCATCACGACGTCCGAATCCGCGCTCTCCAGAATGCGGGCGTTGTGCAGCAACTCCTGCAATTCCTTGATGCGATCTTCCACGCGGCCTTGCTCGTCCTTGGCGGCGTCGTACTCGGCGTTCTCGCTGAGGTCGCCGAACTCACGCGCGATCTTGACCGCTTCCACGGTTTGGGGACGCTTCACTTCGACGAGGTAATTCAATTCTTTTTGTTTTTCTTCGTAACCTTCTTTGGTCAGATAAACGATTTCTGCCATATTTTCCTCCTAAAAGGGTGTATTCTTTCGCCTGCGGCGAACAAAACGATATTATTTGGTGATGGTGACGCGTTTGAGATTTCGAGGGAAATCGGGATCCAAGCCTTTCTCCACCGCGACGAACATGGCGAAGAGGTGCACGGTCATACCGTACACAAAGGCCGACGTCACGATATTGGTGGAGGGCATCTTCATGCCTTCCTTGGCGTAGTCCAGCACGCGGTCGCTATCCGAGAAGATATAGAGATTGGCACCCAACAAATTGGCGCGGGTGGCGATATCGTAGTAGTTTTCCGCACACTCGTTTTCGGGGGCGAGCAACACCACGTTGACGCCTTCTTCCAACAGGGCGAAGGGGCCGTGCATAAAGTCGGTGATGGAGTAGAACTGCGAAAAGCTGTAGCAGCATTGGTTGAATTTGAGCGCCAACTCCTTGCCGATACCCTGCATAATGCCGCGCGACAGCACGATGAACTCCTTTTCGTCCTTTACGGCGCAAGCCATACGGCGGATAGCCGGCACGGCGTCGATGATGGTTTCGAGGGCTTGGGGCACTTCTTTGAGTTGGTCGAGGTAACTATTATTGCCTGCCAGACACGCGGACAGTTGGAACAAGACCGCCAACGCCGCGGCGAACGTCTTGGTGGCGGCGACCGCCGTACCCGTACCCGCCGAGAGGTCCAGGGTGTAGTGCGCCGTTTGAGCCAAAGGCGAGGTGGGCTCGTTGGTAACGGCCACGGTGAGGGCCTTTTGTCTGCGGGCGTTGTCCATCACGGCCACCGTGTCGATGCTTTTGCCCGATTGGGAGATGGCCACGACCAAGTGGTCGCAGTAGTTGACCTTGGCGCCGTACATCGTCACCACCGAGGGGTGGGCCGTGCCGACGGGAATACCCGTCAGTATTTCGGTGAAATACTTAAAGCAGAGGCCTGCGTTGTCGGACGAGCCGCGGCCGATGACCGTAATGTTCTTGATACCGCGCGCTTTGACCTCGCGGGCGATTTGCAGGCTCGTCTTCAGGTTGACCGCCAAAGCCTTGACGATGACTTCGGGCTCGGAAAATAATTCTTGTTGCATCAACATAGCGTATAGTTTCCTTTATACTGATTTATTGTATTATATAGCAACCCCCCTCGAAAAAGCAAACGAATTTGCCCCCAAATAGGGGGCATTTCGCGCTGTTTTTGCGAGAATATCCGCATTTCGGGCTATTTTTGCTTGCCGCCGCCCACTTTTCGACGAGAGTAGGGCAAGCGCTTGCCAACGCGCCGCGGGCGTGATATAATATTTGTACTGCCTATTGGGCATATCCCTTTCATTCGGGGAGAAGGAGTTAGTATGGACAAGAAACCCTATTATATCACTACCGCCATCGCCTACGCTTCCGCCAAACCGCATATCGGCAACGCCTACGAGATCGTCTTCGCCGACGCTTTGGCCAGATGGAAACGGTGGGAAGGCTACGATGTGTTTTTCCAGACGGGCACGGACGAGCACGGCGAGAAGATCCAGCTCAAAGCCGAGGCCAAGGGCGTCAGCCCCAAGGCCTACGTGGACGAGGTCAGCGCGACCATTCAATCCGTGTGGCGTTCGTTGGGCGTGGAATGGGACAAGTTTATCCGCACGACGGACGAGTACCACGAGCGGCAGGTGCAAAAGATGTTCCGCAAGTTCTACGAGCAGGGCGACATCTACAAGGGCGCCTACGAGGGGTGGTATTGCACGCCTTGCGAGAGTTTTTGGACGGAGAGCCAGTTGGTGGACGGCAAGTGCCCCGACTGCGGCCGCGAGGTCAAGAAAGCGCAGGAAGAGGCCTATTTCTTCCGTATGAGCAAGTACGCGGACAAGTTGCTCGCCTACTACGAGGCTCACCCCGAGTTCATCACGCCCGCCTCCCGTCGCAACGAGATGATCAACAATTTCCTCAAACCCGGCTTGCAGGACTTGTGCGTGTCGCGCACGTCTTTTACGTGGGGCATTCCCGTGGACTTCGACGCCAAACACGTCACCTACGTTTGGCTGGACGCTTTGACCAACTATATCACGGGTATAGGGTACGACGCGGACGGCTGTCACGACGAGAAATATCGCCGCTATTGGCCCGCCGACGTGCACGTCATCGGCAAGGATATCGTGCGCTTCCACACCATCTATTGGCCCATCTTCCTCATGGCGCTGGGCGAGCCTTTGCCCAAGTGCGTGTTCGGGCATCCGTGGCTGTTGTCTTCGGGCGGCAAGATGAGCAAGTCTTTGGGCAACGTGCTCTATCCCGACGATATGGCCGAGATATTCGGCTGTGACGCGGTGCGCTACTATCTATTGTCGCAGGTGCCGTTCGACAACGACGGGCTGGTGGCACTCGATATGCTCACCGACGTATGCAATACGTCTTTGGCCAACGTGTACGGCAATTTATTGAGCCGCACGGTGGCGATGTGCCGCAAGTATTTCGGCGGCAAGGTCGTGGACAAGGGTGTGGCGGAGCCCGTGGACGAGGAACTCAAGGCGGTGGCCACCGCCGCTTTCGCCAAGGTGAAAGCCAAGGTGGAGGAGTACCGTTTCGCCGACGCGTTGAGCGAGATTTTCGCGGTGTTTACCCGCGCCAATAAGTATATCGACGAGACCGCGCCGTGGGTGCTTGCCCGCGACGAAGCCTCGATGGACAGATTGTCCACCGTGTTGTACAATTTGGTGGAGGCCTTGGTCATCGGCACTTCTATTCTTAGGCCGTTTTTGCCCTCTACCGCGGACAACGCCTTGGCGCAACTTGGTGTAGCGCCCCGCGCCTTTACCGACCTCGGCGAGTGGGGGTTGTATCCCTCGGGCAACGAGGTCAAGGAAGGCGAAAAACTGTTCGTCCGTATGGACGGCAAGGACGTGGAAGCCAAGTACGCCGAGATTATGAAGAAATACGAGCCGAAGGAAGCGCCCAAGGCCGAAACGCCGGCCAAGCCCACAGTGGGCATCGAAGATTTCGCCAAGTTGGATTTGCGCGTGGGCAAAGTGTTGCATTGTGAGAAACTGCCCAAGGCCAAGAAACTGTTGGTCAGTCAAGTGGATCTGGGCGAGGAGAAGCCGCGCACCATCGTCAGCGGCATCGCTTTGTACTACACGCCCGAGGAGATGGTCGGCAAGACCGTCGTGGTGGTGGCCAACCTCGCGCCCGCCAAGTTGTGCGGCGTCACGAGCGAGGGCATGATTTTGTGCGCCACCGACGCCGAGGGCAAGGTCGTTTTGGTGTCGCCCATAGCGGACGTTCCCGCGGGCGGCGAGGTGCGCTGATGTACTTCGACGCGCACGCCCATCTGGACGACGAGAAGTTTGATGGGGATATTGCCGAGGTGTTGCCCACCATCGTAGCGGCGGGGGTAGAGGGCGTGGTCAACGCGGCCTGTGACCTCAAAAGTTGCCGTACGTCGGGGGCTCTATCGCGCCAAGTACCTTGGATTTGGTGTACGGCGGGGGTGCATCCGCACTACGCCGACGAGGTGACGGCGGACGCTTTGGCCGAGGTCGCCCGCTTCGCCGCGAACCCCAAATGCGTGGCCATCGGCGAGATAGGGCTCGACTATCACTACGATTTCAGCCCGCGCGACCGCCAAAAGGCGGCGTTCGCGGAGCAGTTGGCTTTGGCGCACGCGTTGCACCTGCCCGTCGTGTTGCACCTTCGTGAGTGCTACGGGGACGCCAACGAGATCTTGCTCGCCAACCGTTCGCTCCTTACGGACGGCGTCTTGTTGCATTGCTACGGCGGCTCGGCCGAGTTGGTGCGCGACGTGTACAACGGGTTGGATTGCTACTACAGTTTCGGCGGGGTGGTCACCTTCGCCAAGCACAAAGACGAAGTCTTGCGGGAGATACCCGCCGATAGGCTTTTGTTGGAGACGGATTGCCCGTATATGACGCCCGTGCCTTTGCGCGGACAGCGCAATACGCCCGCCAATATCCCTTTGGTGTGCCGCAAAATTGCCGAATTGTTGGGCGAGGACGAGACCGAACTCGCCCTTCGCACCACCCGCAACGCCAAGCGTTTTTACAGACTATGAACGTCAAGGATATCCTCAACGCCAACGATTTCACTTTCAGCAAGCGGTTCGGTCAAAACTTTTTGACGGACGGCAATCTGCTTGCTGCCATCGTCGCCGACGCGGGCGTCACCTCGGAGGACGTGGTGCTCGAAATCGGTGCGGGCGCGGGCACGTTGACGGCGGCTTTGGCGGCCAAAGCCAAAGAAGTGGTCGCCTACGAGATAGACCGTAGGCTCGAGCCAGTCCTTCGCCAAACGCTGGCCGATTGCGACAATGTAGAGATCGTCTATCAAGATTTTATGGAAGCCGACTCGGACGAGTTGCGCCGCCGCTTCGCCCACGCCAAGGTGGTGGCCAATCTGCCTTACTACGTCACCACGCCCATTCTCATGCGGTTGTTGGAAGAGGGCATAGGCGACAGCGTCACCGTCACCGTGCAGAAAGAGGTTGCCGACCGATTGACCGCCGAGCCAAATACCAAGGACTACGGCAGTATCACGGTCAAGATAGATTTAGTGGGCGAGGCCACTACGTGCCGCGTGGTAGGGCGCAATATGTTCTACCCCGTGCCCAACGTAGATAGCGCGGTGGTGCGCATAGACCGAATCGAAGGCAAATACGCGGACGCCTATCCCGCGCTTTCCGCTCGCATTGCCCGCGCCGCCTTTGCCATGCGCCGCAAGACCTTGGTCAACAACCTAATGGCGATAGGCATAGCGCGCGACGTGGCCGAGCGGGCGCTCCAGGCGGTTGGCTTGCCCCTCACCGTGCGCGGCGAAGCCTTGGGCGCCGAGACCTACGTCAGGCTTGCGGCGGCTTTGGTCGAAGAGGGCGTGTGTGCCCAATAGCCCACCACGTATGGGGTTATTGGATACCATCGCCCGCAAAATAATCGTCAATACTATATAATCTACGCGCGATATTGCGCCCTATAGGAGAATAATATGAGCGACGTCACCGAATTGTTTTTGCAGTACGTAGGGTACGACACCACTTCCCAAGAGGAGTCGGACACCTTCCCCTCCACTTTGAAGCAGTTGGACCTTTTGCGCCTTCTCAAATCGCAGTTGGACGAGATGGGGCTTGCGGCCGAGATGGACGAATGGGGGTACGTCACCGCCACTTTGCCCACCAACCAATCCGCCCCCCAACCCGCCGTGTGCTTGTTGGCGCACGTGGACACTTCGCCCGCCGTGTCGGGCAAAAACGTCAAGGCGCGCGTGGTGGCGTACGGCGGCGGCGACGTCGAGTTGGCGGGCGGCTACGTTTTGTCCCCCGAGAAGTACCCGCACATGAACGATTACGTGGGGCAACACCTCATCGTGACCGACGGCAGCACCCTTTTGGGCGCGGACGACAAAGCGGGTGTCGCCGAGATCATGGCCGCTCTGCGGTTTTTGCTAACGCACCCCGAGGTCAAACGCCCCACCATCCGAGTGGCTTTCACCCCCGACGAAGAGATCGGCGCGGGCATGAATCACTTCGACGTCAAGAAGTTCGGTGCCGACCTTGGCTACACGGTGGACGGCGGCAAATTGGGCGAGATCAATTACGAGTGCTTCAACGCCGCGGCGTGCAAGGTGCGCGTGGTGGGCAAGAGCATTCACCCCGGCGACGCCTATGGCAAGATGGTCAACGCGGTGGACGTGTTCTGCGAGTTCCACATGGCGTTGCCTTTGGACGAGCGCCCCGCCACGACCTACGGCTACAAAGGGTTTTATATGGTGGACGAGGTGGCGGGCAACGTGGACGAGGCGGTGGCCAAATACATTCTCCGCGACCACGACAAGGCCAAATTGGCCGACAAAAAGGCGTTCGTGCAAGGTATCGCCGACCGCTTGAACGTCAAATACGGCTACGAAGCGGTGCAGTTGGAAATTCGCGACCAATACGCCAATATGGCGTTTGCCGCCGACGAGCACCCCGAGTTGGTCGCCAATGCCAAGGCGGCTTTCGAGGCGGTGGGGGTTGTGCCTTTCGTCCAACCCATTCGAGGAGGTACGGACGGCGCGGCGTTGACCTATCGCGGGCTTCCATGCTTCAATCTGTCTACGGGCGGCCACAATTTCCACGGTCGCTACGAGTATATCCCCGTCGAGAGCATGGAGAAGATGGTGGATATGTTGGTCGTGTTGGTGGGCTTGTTCGTGCGATGAGAAGCATCGTTTTCGTTTGTCACGGCAATATCTGTCGCAGTCCCATGGCCGAGTTCGTGTTCAAGAAGATGCTAAGGGAGCGCGGCATCGAGGGCGTGCGGGTGGAGTCCCGCGCCACCTCGGACGAGGAGATATGGAACGGGGTAGGCAATCCCATCTATCCACCTGCCGCGAAGACCTTGCGCGCGCACGGCGTGCCGTTCGACGGCGACAAACGCGCCCAACTGCTGACGGCGAGGGATTGCTACGAGTTCGACTTGGTGGTGGTGATGGACGACAACAACCGCCGCAACCTCATCTGGACGTATCCCGAGATGGTGGCCAAAGTCACCAAACTATTGGACTTCGCGGGCGGCGGCGACGTGGCCGATCCGTGGTACACGGGGGATTTCGAGACGGCCTGCCGCGATATAGAGCGGGGGTGCAAGGCCATTCTGGACAGCATAGGCGCTTTGCCCAGATGGCGTTAATAAAGCGAAAAAGGATAAAAAATCGGCCGTTGATGAGTATCAGCGGTCGGTTTTCGTTTGGTTTTCGATGGATTACAGCACGTCGATGAGGTCGGCGAGTTCGTGGTGCTCGGTAAATTCGATGACGCCTTGGTCGCAGTCGGCGGCAAAAGCGGGATCGATGGGCAACCGCGCGATATGCTTGATGCCGTACTTCTCGGCGATGGCTTCGAGATGGCTTTCACCGAAGATGGCGTGTTGCTTGCCGCAGTCGGGGCAGGTGAAGTAGCTCATATTCTCCACCAACGCCACGACGGGCACCTTCATCGCCTCGGCCATTTTGACCGCTTTTTGCACGATCATACCCACCAACTCTTGGGGACTCGTCACCACGATGATGCCGTCCACCGGCAGAGATTGCATCACGGTGAGGGGCACGTCGCCCGTGCCGGGAGGCATATCCACGAACATATAGTCCACGTCCTGCCATATCACGTCCGTCCAGAATTGTTTGACCACGCCCGCGATCATCGGTCCGCGCCAAATAACGGGATCGGTGGGGTCGTCCAGCATATTGTTGACGCTGATGATTTGCACGCCGCCTTGGCTCGTCACGGGCAGGATGCCCTCGTCGGTGCTCATAGCCGGCTCGTTCGCGCCGAACATCTTGGGAATGGACGGACCGGTAATATCCGCGTCGAGAACGGCCGCGCGGAAATTTTTACGCTGTGCCTCTACCGCCAATAGGCCCGTCACGAGGGACTTGCCGACGCCGCCTTTGCCGCTGACGACGGCGTAGACCTTGTCGATGGTGGACAGCACGTTGGGTTGCTCTTTCTCGATGCCCGAGGGGCACTTCGACGAGCAGTTTTCGCAATCGTGGTTGCATTGTTCGCTCATAGTAGTCTCCTTTTTTGTAGTATGTCGAGGGCGTCGACGCCTATCCTATGGTATCGAATACCCCCATACGTATATGGTTTAATGTGCCGATAGGTGCTCGTGCAGGTCATCTAACAGGCGTTCGAGGTCGGCCTTGGACAGACACAGGGTATATTCCTCCCGTTCGTTCAGTCCGCGTATCGCCACCAAGGTGATTTGGCCGCACCCCATCTTGTCGTAGATCTTCGAGGGCTTGGTGCGATAACTTTCCATGCGTTGATAGGCGAAGTGATGCACCTTTTTGCCGAACACGCCGTCCGTAATGACGAGCGCGTCGCCCGCTGGGTTGTGTCCGACGCGTACCTTTGCGGTGTTGACGGTGTTGTAGAGCATAGCCAGCACGACGAGGACGACGATGGGGACGTACAGCGTGTACCATCGTATCTTCCACAGGTATTGGGTAAGGAAAGACAGCCCTACCGCAACGGCAAGGATGCTCACCGCGTATATCCAGCGCATGACCAACGCGCCCCAATGTGACCGAAGATTCAATTCCACCTTTTCATTATACCACCTATCCCGCCAAAAGGCAACGGTTCAAGCGGATTTGGGCGGAATACCCGTTCGCGCGAAAAGTCGAATAACGCAAACAAACTGTTCAAAACCAATCAAAGTGTGCTATACTGTATATATGAAAAAGACGGCCTTGCTCCTTGTCCTCGTTCTATTGCTCTCGGTAGCGTTCGCTTGCACGCCCAAATCCGTGCAAAGTTTTACGGTAGAGGCGGGCAAAGCGGCTTTCGTGCAAGAAGAAAACGCGCGTCCCACGCGAGTGACCGCCACGGTCGACCTGCCCGCGGGCAAGTCCTTCGTCGCCGATTGGGGCGAAGCGGGCGTGTTGGTAGCCGACGTCATGGACGAGGAAACGGGCGCCGCTTTGTACGGCGTATGGCGGGACGGCGCGTACCTATTGCCGTGTACCTTCCGTCGCGTCGACTACGCCGCGCCCTACTACGTGGCGCAATACCGCGATATGGAGTCGCAAGGCATAGAAGTGTACGACCGCACGGGCCGAATGCTCGTCGGTTCGCAGGATACGAGCGCCCGCGTCGTCGTGGTTTCGGACGAATACTTCGCGCTCTATACCACCCAAAACGCCCAACTGTTCGACGCCGAGGGCGAGGCCTACTTCGGCGAGGGCATTATGCAGCCCACCGAGAGCGTGTCGGCGTGCGGGCAGTACGTCCTCACCATAGATACGGCCCTCGGCAGTTGTCGCGTATGGGACGGCAAGAACGTGCTAAGACGCCGTTTTTACGAGCAAGACGTGCGCTACGTCGCAGCCTATATCGACGGGCGGTTTTTTGTGACTGCCCTCGGCAAAGGCACCCAAAACAACTATACCTATATCGAAAAAACCGCAGACGAAACCGTCTATATGCGCCAAAGAGCCTGGTGGTACTATCCCGAGACCGACGTGTTGGAGCCAACGACGATCGATTACGTGCTGCTGTCCGTCGTCAACGCCTGTACGGCGGGCGTAGACGCGACCTCGTGGCGGACTTACGGGCTCAACGAGGGCTATTCGGCGGCCGTGGTGGCCGAGCTCGACCGCGATAAGGTACACGCGGGCGAACGTTACTATGTGCTCGACAAGGACGCCCGACCGGTGGTGCGCTATCCCGTGGACGTCAATCCCACGGCCATTCGCTTCCGCGACGACGTGGGCTTTGCCGGCTCGTCCCTCGTTTCGGGCGCGGCGGCTTTGTACGACCTTGCCTGCAATATGCTGTGGCAAAAGAACGACCGCCGCTACGCCACCATGCGTTGGCAATGGGGGCGGCTGGTGGCGTCCTATCGCGAGGACGGGCGCACCCTCTACGGCGCGTTCGACGCAGAGGGCAGCGTGGCGGTGGACTTCGTCTACGACTATATGTCGCCCTACTTCGGCGACAGGTGCGCGGCCAAGACGGACGGGCGGTACGTTTTGCTCGATGGCGCGGGAACCCCCCGTACGTCCATCGAAATTGCGTGTCCCGAGCATTGGTTGGGCTACGGTGTGTACGCTTTCCGCGCGGGCGCGTCGGTAGGCGTAAAGAACTTCGCCGAGGAGACGATTGTCGCGGCGGAATGGGACGAATTGACCGCTATCGGCAGGAATGCCGACGGCACTTTGTATATCGTAGCACGAAAGGGGGATACCCAACGGGTATTGAGGATACAATGAACGAACTTATCTACATCAACATGGACGAAATCGTGCCCAACGCTTCACAGCCTCGGGCCACGTTCAGCGAAAAGTCGCTCGTCGAATTGGCGGACAGCATCCGCGCGCACGGCGTATTGGAGCCTATTTTGGTGGTCAAAGCGGGCGCGGGCTACAAAGTGATCGCGGGCGAGCGCCGCTATCGGGCGGCGTGCATCGCGGGGCTTACGCGCATTCCCGCCATCGTCCTCAAAGCGGGCGAGCGGGAGTTGTGGGAGATCGCCATCGTGGAGAATCTCCAACGTCAAAACCTCAATCCCATCGAAGAGGCGCAGGCCATTCAGGCGCTCATCGAGGTGCACCACCTCACCCAGCAGGAGGCCGCCGAGACCTTGGGGCGCTCCCGCCCCGCCATCAGCAACCTCTTGCGCATACTCACGTTGCCCTTGGACGTGCAGGAATTGGTGCGGCAGGGCAAGTTGAGCCAAGGGCACGCCCGCGCGTTACTCACCTTGAGCGATCCGCAGAAGATCGTCGTCATGGCCAACCTTTGCGTAGAGAACAAGTGGAGCGTGCACGCCCTCAACGAGGAGATTGCCCGCGCCAACGCCAAGGGGCAAAAGAAGAAGAGCAAGGTCAAAAAAGCGGAGCCCAAGCAATCCATCGAAATGCGCGACTTCGTAGAGGATATGGAACGCGTCTTTCAAATGCCCGTCAAGGTCAAGGGCGACGGACATCGCGGCACCCTCACCCTTCACTACGGCAGTTTGTCCGACCTACAGCGCCTCTATAATATCATCGAAGAACTCAAAAACACACCGCGCTAAGGTGTGCGGCAACAAAAACGGGCGACGGGAAACAAATCCCGACGCCCGTTTTTTCGTTGGCGACTATTGTTTGATCTCTTTTTCGGGCAAGGCGTTGTCGTCCGTCCGCTTGATACAATGGCGGGGGCACTTCTCCACGCAGGTCATACAGCCCGTGCACTTCGAGTAGTCGATGACGGGCAGGTTGTCCACCATCGTGATGGCGCCCGCGGGACATTTGCGCGAGCACATACCGCACCCGATACAACCCATTTGGCAGAAGGACATGGTCTCTTTGCCCCTGCAATGGGTACGGCAGGCGACGTACACTTTGGCCGAGGCGGGGATGCGGTCGATGCAGTTTTTGGGGCAGGCGTTGATGCACGCGCCGCACGATAGACATATTTCGCGCCGCACGAAGGCGATGCCGTTTTCGCGCACCGAGATGGCGTCCACGGGGCACACGCTCCCGCAGGTGCCGCCGCCCAAACACGCCGTCGCGCATATCTTGCGGCCGCCCTGGTAGACCATTTGGTTGGTACAGCCGGGATTGCCGATATAGTCGAACTTGTCCGCGGCGAGGTCGCCGCCCGAACAGCGCACCACGGCCACCGTGGCTTCTTCGGCCGTGAAGGGTAGCCCCGCTATCTCGGCGATGACGGCTTTGGCCTCGTTGGAGGTGGCTTTGCAGTCGTTGAGTTCGGCTTTGCCGCACGCTAAGCATTTGGCGAAGTCTTCGCAGCCCGTGTGACCGCAGCCGCCGCAGTTGGCGCCCGCCAGTTGTTCCAGTATTTTGAGGACTTTTTCGTCCTCGTGAACGCGGCATATTTTGGTGACGATGAGGATGAGGATGGCAAAGACGATGGCCAACCCCGCTATGATGCCCAATACGATGCCGACAGACGCCCAATTAACGGCTTTTGCAAGTATAATATCCATACGACACCTCCTACAGCGATATCAAGTTGAAGACGTAGAACGCCATGGCCATAAAGGCGGCCGTCACCATCGTGACGGGGTAGCCCTTGAGGCTCTTGCCGGGCGACAAGGCGTCCACTTTGACGCGGAGGCCGCTCAAAATGACGATAGCCACCGTGAAGCCCACGCCCGCGAAAAGGCCGTACAGCACCGCCACGCCCAGCCCGGACGCGCCGACCATCGCCAACATAGAGCCCTTGTCGATGACCATTTCGGCCACGCCCAGCACGGCGCAGTTGGTAGTGATGAGGGGCAGGTAGATACCCATCGCGCGATACAAAGGCGGCGCGAATTTCTTGATGAACTTCTCGAGCATTTGCACCAAAGCGGCGATGACGAAGATGAAGATGATGATTTCCAGATATTGCAATCCCAGCGGCACCAGCACGTAGGTGTACAGAGGATAGGTGATGAGGCAGGTAATCATCATCACCACCGTTACCGCCACGCCCATGCCCACAGCGCTCGACGTGGACTTGCTGAGGCCGAGGAAGGGGCAGATGCCCAAGAATTGCACGACGACGAAGTTGTTGACGAATACCGCCAATATGACGACCATCATGAAAGTTCCCATACTACTTCGCCTCCTCTTGCGCCGTCTCTTCGGGCGCTACGATGTATTTTTTCTCGAACGCGACTTTGTGGAAGTGGCTCTCCACCTTGGTGTACACCAGGTTGAACAACGCGATGCACAACCCGTACACGAAGAAGGCGCCCGCCGACGAGGAGAAGAACTCGATGCGGAAGTCCCACAGGGTATAGCCGAATAGTTGTCCCGCGCCCAGCACCTCGCGGATGATGCCCATAAAGGTCAGCGCCCAGGTGAAGCCCAATCCCGTGAAGAGGCCGTCGAAAGCCGAGTTGAGGACGGGGTTTTTGCTGGCGAAACTCTCGGCTCTGCCCAATATGATGCAGTTGACGACGATGAGCGGCAGGTACACGCCCATCGACTCGTATAGCGAGGGAATGAACTTGTCCAGAAGCATACGCAGCAGCGTGACGAAGGTGGCGATGATCAACACGAACGCGGGGATACGTACCTCGTTGGGAATGACTTTGCGCAAGGCCGATATGATGACGTTGGCGAAGATAAGCACGAACGTCACGGCCAATCCCATACCGATGCCGTTCATCGCGGCGGTGGTCAAGGCGAGGGTGGGGCAGGTGCCCAGCACCAAGCGGAAGGTGGGATTGTTGCGCAGCAAGCCGTCCGTTCCTATTTTTCTGATATCTGCGGGTTTAATCATTGTGCACCCCCTTCGAGCGATTTGACGTAGCGCAACGCGGCGTTTAGGGCGTTGTTCAACGCGTCCGACGAATAGGACGCGCCGCCCTCCACGTGGTTGAACGCGTCGCTGCCGCGATAGGCCTCGCTCGACAGCAAGCCCTTGGTAAATTTGCTCATGAGCGTTTGTTTGTCGTACTCGGCGACGCTCACGTTATCTATGCTGACGAACGCGCCGTTTTCAAACTTGGCGACGCACCACACGGATACCGAGCCTTGCTTGTAGCCTTGGAATCCCGTGGCCTTGACGAGATAATTGCCGTCCGCCAAGCGGTACACGTTGTCGATATGGCCGCCCAACTCCACCGTGGCGCCCTTGCGGTCTTTGCCGTCATATTTGTAGAACACCTGTTCGGCCTCGGGCTTTTGCATTTCTGCCTCTACGTCGTAGACGGTTTCGTACTCGATTTCCGTGCCGTAGATGCTCTTGATCGTGCGCGCCACGCGCTCGTCGGGCGACACGAACAACAAATCGTTCATAATGCTGAGGAGCGCGCCCGCGACGAGGGCGATGCACAGCAGCACCACGATGCACAGGAAGGTTTTGCTTTTGAAGAACGCTTTTACGGTCATTGCGCGTCACCCTCCTTCGCCTGTTTCGCCTGCTTTTTGGCGGCGGATTTGGCTTTTATCGCCTCGATCTTGCCTTTGACCACTTCTTTGACGGGCGCGGCGCCGAAGGGTCTCGGACGGATATACATATTGAGCAGAGGCACCACGAGGTTCATCAACAGAATGGCGAAACTCATCACTTCGATCTTGGTGCCGAAGCGCAGTAACGCCGTAATCACGCCCAATAGGAAGTAGTAGACGTAGGACGCGTACTTGTTGTTGGGGCTGGTGACGTAATCGGTGGCCATAAAGACGGCGCCCAGCAAGAGGCCGCCCGACAGGATGGACGGCAGGAAGTAGGCGATATCCTTACCCATGGCGCAACTGACCAAGCCGCACACGGCCACCACGATGACGGGCCATTGCCACTTGACGATGCGGCGCACGACCAGATAGACGAAGCCGACCAAGATGGCCACTTTGCACGTTTCGCCGATACAGCCCATCACGCCCGTGCCGAGGAACAGGTCGAGGTTGGACACGCCCAAAGCGCCCACGCCGTTGCCCAAAAGGGAAGTGAGCGGCGTGGCCTCGCCGACGACGGTGTTGCCCAAGGGGGCGAACGCAGGCGCCATCCAGCCCGACACCATGGGGCTTTGGAAGGAGATAAAGGCGAAGACGCGCCCCGCCACGGCGGGATTGACCACGTTTTTGCCCGTGCCGCCGAAGAGCATTTTGGCTACGCCCACCGCAAAGACGGCGCTTAAAAGGGGAATATAGAAGTATTTGTACTCGAAGGCGGGCAGGGACAAGCCGAGTAGCAGGCCGGTGACGCAACTCGAAAAGTCGAATTGCTTGGCTATCTCTTTGAAGGATTTTTTCTTGCAGAGGAGCCATACCCACTCGGTCGCCACGGATGCCGCGACGGAAATGACCAAAGTGACCGCCGCTCTCGCGCCGAAGTACACCAAGCCAGCTACGGTGGCGGGCAACAGCGCCAGCAAAACTTCCAGCATTATGCCCTTGGTCGTGCGTTTTCTGCGCGTGTGCGGGGTGCCGCTTATTTGCACGGTGTTCACTGTTTCTGCCTCCTTTCGTTGAGTTTTTGTTTGCACAAAGCGATGCTTTGGGTGAGGGCGCGTTTGGCGGGGCAAACGTAGGCGCAGCAGCCGCAACTGATGCAGTTGGCGACGCCGCCGAACTTGGCCGCCAAATCGTACTCGCCCGCTTGCGTGTAAAAGTCGATTTGCATAGGCAATAGATTCATGGGGCACACGTCCGCGCACGCGCCGCAATTAATGCACGCGTTGGGCTCGCTGACGTCTATCTCTTCGGGCAACAGCATCAAAAAGCCAGACGAGGTCTTGGTGGTGTAGACGTCCGTGCTGGCCATGGCGGGGCCCATCATCGGGCCGCCCGACACGAACATGGCCGCCTCGGGTTTGGCGCCGCAGTCCTCGCGGATGGCGCCGAAGTTGGTGCCGAATTTGACGAGGAGATTCTTGGGGTGGACGCAACCTCTTCCCGACACGGTCATCACGCGCTCGTAAAGGGGTTTGTTCAACTCCACCGCTTCGTAGACCGCGAGGGCGGTGGCCACGTTCTGCACGACGCACCCCGCGTCCGCGGGCAGTTTGCCCACGGGCACTTTGCGGCCCGTACAGCTGAAGATGAGGTGCTTCTCGCTACCCATCGGGTAGGCCTTTTTGAGTACGACCACTTGCATATCGTCGTATTTTTCAAATAGCGCGATGCAGTCGGGCTTATTGGCCTCTATGCCCACGTATATCTGCGTCACGCCCAAGGCTTTGGCCAGCAGGCGTATGCCCGCCGCCACGTCCTCGGTGCGCTCTATCATCAAGCGGTAGTCGCAGGTGAGGTAGGGCTCGCACTCGGCCGCGTTGATGACCAACGCGTCCACCGCGGTGCGGGGGCTCAACTTGACCTCGGTGGGGAAGCCCGCGCCGCCCATGCCCACTATGCCCGCCTCGCGGATACGCGCCTTGACGGTCGCGGGTTCGCGGTCGGCCAAAGGCTCCAACTCCATCTTGCGGTAGTGGTGGTCGTTCTGAATGACGATGTAGTCGGATTCGGTACCGTTGATATTTTTGCGTTTTTCCACGCCCATCACCGTGCCCGACACGCTCGAATAGATATTGGCGCCGATGTAGCCCGCTTCTTTGGCTATCAGTTGCCCCATATACACGTCGTCGCCTTGGGCGACCGTGGGCGTAGAGGGCTTGCCGCTGTGCTGTTGCACGCAAATAGCCACGATATCGGGAGCGTCCAATACCTCTATGGGCACGTCCTTCGACAGGTCTTTGTTGTCGGGGACGTGTATGCCCTTTGCAAAATACTTTCCTTTTTGCGCTTTCATTTGAACTCCTTGTATCTATGCGGCGGTTGCCCGCTCGCGTTTATTCGAGATGCACGGACAGGTCGTCCGCCGTACTGTATACCGCCAACCCGTCGTCCGTGCGGTACACGGCGACCACGCGGATGCCGTTCGCCTTGGCGTATTCGCCCGTGGCGAAGGCTTTGAGCCTATCCAATCCGCCCACCGTCAGCGCGGTGGACAGCGCGTCGCCCATACAGGCGTTGGGGGACAGGACGGTGACGGACAGCAAGTCCCCGTTCGCGGGCCGTCCCGTAGTGGGGTTGACGAGGTGCGAATAGCGCACGCCGTCCACCACGTAGTAGTTTTGGTAGTCGCCCGAGGTGGAGGCCGTGAGATCCATCGCCGGCAGGGTGCAGTAGGTGGGGTTGGTTTCGGTTCCTCTGGGGTGGGTGAGTGACAAGTCCCACGCCGCGCCCTTTCGATTTTTCAATAACAGCAGGCTGCTTGCGCCGAAACTTATATAGCCTTTGTCCACGCCGTGTGCGCGGCAGTAGTCGCGTATGCGGTCTACGACGTAGCCTTTGGCTATCCCGCCCAAGTCCACCCGCGCGTAGTAGGTCACGCCCTCGACGGTGGTGGCCGTGCCGTGTTTCACCAAGGCGTAGTCGTCCGTTCCCTCCGTGTGTATTTGCTCGATTTTGCGCATATCCGTCAACTGACGGAATGCCGCCACGTACCGTTCGTCGGGCAGGGGGAGCGCGCCGTCCTCGGTTTTGGCGCGGTCGTAGGGTGCCGTTGCGCCCTCTTTGCGGGGCAGGAAGCCCCACAAATCGACCAACCAATACACGGTGGGGTCGTACAGACCTTGGGTGAGGTCGTAGGCCTCTTTCGCCTTCGTCATTACGTCGTAGGTCAGGGCCGAAACGGGCACCGTTTCTTCGTCCGCGGCGGCGTTGAATCGCGCGATGTCCGAAGCGTCGTCCGTGACGTCCACGGCGCGTTGCACCTCGGCGACGAGGGTGCGGCAGTAGGCTTCCAACTCCGCGTTTCGCGCATAATCCACCACCTGTAGCACCGAGCCGAGCCCGAACACCGAATAGGATTGCCCTTGCGGCGTACAGCCCGCCGAGCAAACGCACGACGCAAGTATTACGAGCGTTACGCCCACCAATGCCCAATAGCCGACTTTACTCATACGTTTATATCATAGAATATCGCGCGCGAAAAATCAAGACCAAGCGCGTATTTTGTGTCGTTTGGGACAAAAAAAATTGCGCCATAGGCGCAATGAAAAAGCGACCGTCTGCGGTACGGCGGTGTCAGTCGGCGGGAATATACCCTTTGACCGACCGCAAGGGGCGCACCTTGCCGTGCGCCGCCAACACCGTGCCCGGGTTGAGTACGGCGTTCGCGCCCACTTCGGCGAAGTCGCCCACCAATGCGCCCAATTTGCGCAGGGTAGTGGGGTAACGTACACCCCCTATTTGCACCGCGACGGGGGCGTTGTCCTGGCGCAGATTGGATAGTATCACCCCCGCGCCGAGGTGCGCGTAGGCGCCCAGAACGCTATCGCCCACGTAGTTGAGGTGCGCCACCGTGGCGTGTGACAGTAATATCGTGTTTTTGAGTTCGGCGGCGTGCCCGACCACCGCGCCTTTGCCCACGTAGTTGGCGCCTCTCAGGTAGGCGTGGGGCTTGACGACCGCTCCTTCCGCAATGATGCACGGGGCGGACAAACGCGCGTCCTCGGCTATCCGCGCGGTGGGGTGCGCCCATATCTGCAACCCGATTTGTTCGTATTCGGCGGGGAGAGAGCGGGCGAGGTCTATGAGGGCGGCTTCGAGGTCGGACAGCACTTCCCACGGCAGTCCCGCCACGAGGCGGACGGCCATCGGTTCGTCCGACGCTTGCCAAAGATCGTAGAAATCCATACGCTATGTTATGCCCACAGGTGGGGCGGATATTCGCCCGCACGACGAAGTTTGGCGATGGCCGCCCGCACGCGGCGCAGATCTTCGGCGTAGGTCAGGCCGTACCAACGGCTCTTGGCCCGTACCACTTTGAAAAGGCTGTGCGTGCGCCCCACGAACTCGCTTATCACGTCGCCCAGATAACATTCGGGACGGGCGTTTTGGGCGAGGAAGGTGGCAAAGCACTTGGCGGCGGTGGGCACGATGGCGGGCTGCATGGCATAGAGGTTCATATTGACCGCGGTATTCTCGCTCACGTAGCGGCGGCAGGTGTCGTCCTCCGCGTACAGTTTGCCCACCGCGTCGCGGCATAGGGTGCATTCGCATATCCCCACGAGTTTATCCTTTTCGGTCAGGCAGATACCTCGGTGCACGGGCGTTCTCGCCACCGTTTTCCCTGCGGGATAGACCACGCAGCCGAATTCGCCCATGGCGGATAGGTCGACCGCTTGGGCGATGGCCTCACGGCCGTAGAAGTCGTCCGCGTTCATCACGACGAAGGGTTCTTTGAGTCCTTGCGCTCCGCACAAAAACGCGTGTCCCGTGCCCAAAGGCGGGCAATCTTCGTCGAAGCCGTACACGGCGGGCGGCGTTTGTTCGACGTACTCGACGGACAATTTTCCCCCTATACGTACCCCCACCGTTTGCGCAAAACGCGCCGCGTTTTCTTTCGCCACCACGATTACGGCGCGCGTTACGCCCGCTCTTATAGCGTCGTACAAGGCGT
Source organism: Clostridia bacterium (assembly GCA_017394805.1). Taxonomy (NCBI): domain Bacteria; kingdom Bacillati; phylum Bacillota; class Clostridia; species Clostridia bacterium. The sequence goes on from JAFPXC010000003.1 coordinate 101,016, forward strand.
AGTCGACCAAGGTGCATTCGTCCTCGTCTACCGTCGCCAATTGCTTGTCGCCAGCTTGGTGCCCGCCGAAGCGTTTGCCCCAGCCTCCCGCCAAAATCAATGCTACCATATAGATAGCGTATGACGGGCGCCATACAAACGTGACGGGACAAAAAAACGGCCTCGACAAGAGTCGAAGCCGTTTGGTGGATCAGCCGATTATTATTTCTCGCTGATGGCGCCGACGGGACAGCTTGCTTCGCAAGCGCCGCAATCGATGCACTCGTTGGGGTTGATTTCGTATTTGCCGTCGCCCTCGGCGATCGCTTCTACGGGGCAGTTCGCCGCGCAGCTGCCGCAACTGATACATTCATTGCTAATGATTCTTGCCATAATGATTCTCCTTTTGGTTTTGGTAATTCCATTATATCACGCCGTGTGCCAAGTTGCAAACGTTTTTCGCCAATCTTCTCATTTTATTCGTCGCCTTCGCCGTCGGGAATCTCGTCCGTATCGTCTTGGTCGTCTGTTTCGTCCACGCCCGCGCTTTCGTAGCCCTGCAACTGGTTGAGCGGATAGCGCTTGATCTCCATAATGTCGTCGTGCGCTATACGCACCAACACTTCTTTGCGGATCATGTCCAAACTGTCCACCACGCCTTCGCCGTCGGGGGTGGTGACGCGGCTCTTGACCTTGGGCATCTCCTTGGCCACTTCCATATAGTATTCGCTCTCGTACTTCAGACAGCACATCAACTTGCCGCACATACCGCTGATCTTGGTGGGCGACAAAGACAGCCCTTGCACTTTGGCCATCTTGATGGTGACCTTCTCGAAGTCGGTCAAAAAGGCGTGACAGCAGCAGGGCCGCCCGCAGGGAGCCAACGCGCCGCGCATTTTGATATCGTCGCGTTCAAACAACTGACACAGTTCGATACGCGCGTGCAAGGTCGCCGCCAAGTCCTTGACCAACTCGCGGAAGTCCACTCTGCCGTCCGCGGTGAAGTACAACAGCACTTTTTTGCCGTCGAAGGTGTACACGCAGTCCACGAATTTGAGTTTCAGCTTGTGCTTTTCCGCCTTTTGTTGGGCGATTTTCATCGCGTCCTCGCGCATGCCCGCCAAGCGCACGGCCTGCGCTTCGTCTTTGGCCGTGGCCAGACGCAGGACGGGTTTGAGCTCGTGCTTGACGGCCTCGTCTTCCACTTCGCGGTTGGCTATGACGACGTGGCCGTACTCCAAGCCGCGCGCGGTCTCGACTATGACGTTGTCGCCCACGCGGAATTCCACGCCGTTGGGATTGAAATAATAGACCTTTTTACCAGTCGGATATTTTACGCCTACGATTGTGCGCATTGATGTTTTACCTCCAGCATAGTGAGTAGCAGGTTGTCCGCCACGTTGACGGCGGTGCAGTAGGCCGCTACCCGCAGTTTCGATTCGTTGATGACGTCCAATATCATCGGCAAGGAGCGCACGGGATAGAGGGGCGCGATGCGACGATAGACGGGCAGTTTGTCGCGATATACGACGAATTCCTCGACGCCTTCTTTGACGAACATAACGTCTTTGATGGCCAACTCCAGCACGTCGAGGGTTTTGGCCAAGGAGTCCTTGGCGAAGATGGGGCGATAGAGATAGAAGGGCACTTCGGCCACGCGGTTGAGCCCCGCCAGCACGTCCACCACCTCGTCGACGAGGGCGAAGTAGTCCTCGTCCCGTCCCAACTCGCACGCCAAGGTCAGGTTGCCCATGGCGGCTTTGGCGAATACGGCGGACGTGGCTATGCCCTCCGCTTCCAATATCGCCACCGTTTGTTCCTCCGAAAAGGGGGTGAGCGTCAGCGTCTTCACGCGCGAAAGAATGGTGGGCAATACCCCTTTTTCGCGCTCGGCGGATAGCAAAAACAGCACGTTTGCGTTGGGTTCCTCGAGCGTTTTCAAGAGTATGTTCTGCACGCGCTCGGTTTGCAGGTGCATATTGCGCAACACGTAGATTTTCTTGCCGCCCTCCAACGATCCGAGCATAGCGTCCTCCACGATATCTTGCGCTTTTTCCGCTTTGATGGTCTCGCCCTCGGGATTCGGCTCGGACACGTCCACCTTGTTGCGGCCGAACACTTTGCGGCACTCGGCGCAGGACAGACATACGGTCGGGCAGTACGCGCGGGCACACATCAGTAGAAGCAGTTGCTCCAAGGCCAACTTATCTTCGCTGAGTACCAAGTAGGCGTGCGACATACGCGCGGCCTCGCGGTCGAAAATGCGCCATACGTCGCTGTCTTTCAGCGCTTTGAGCAACGTCGCGTTCGTCCTTACTTCCATTGTGCCACCACCGTGAAGTTTTGGTAACCCCACTGTATCATTTCGTACGAAAGGCGGGTGACTACCGTGCCCTCCAACGTGAGCCTGACGGTCTCGCCGTCTACGACGAAAGTTTTGGGCGTCGTCCACACTTTGACTATCCAGCAGTCGAATTGCCGCCCGTTGGCCGAGGCGGGCGCGAGCGTCAAGGTCTCGCCCACGCGGTCGTACGTGGCGGGATTGGGATTGGTCACGTCGGACGGGTTGACGTCTTCGCCGTAGTCGTAGTTGATCCCGTACGCGCGGGGTTTGGGCGCCGTAAAGGTGAGGTCGCGCCCCGCGTTGGTGGGAATGCGCACGCAATGAACGCCCAGTTCTACGCAATATAGCCCGTCGTAATAGCCTTCCTTGTGCACCGTGGGCAGTTCGGCGCCCCCTTCGCCGTATTCCGAATATTGATAGTCGTACACGTATTCACCCCGCACGTCGAAGCCGTCGAGCCCCTCGTAACGGACGGAATAATGCTTGCCTATCTCATAGAGGTAGAGCGTCATATCTCCCATGACGGGGCGGGTGGTATCGTAGGGCGTGATGAGGGTTTCGTCCGCGAACCAGGCGAGGTCGTCGTGCGTATCCATGGGCACCGCGCCCTCGGGGAAGGGCAGGGTAGGCGTGGAGCCGATCGCCACGGTGATAGGCTCGGGGGCCTCGAAGATATACAATTCGGGATCGACTACGAACGTAATAACCGCGTACGAAACCTCGGGCGTCACCACCTGCGCCTCGCCTTTTTTGTCGCGGCAGCCCACGAGGGCGACCACCAATATAATACAAATAACAGCGATTATCAGTTTCTTCATAGTATCACCAAACTATATTATATCATAAAATATGCGTTTTGCAAATACTTTTTTGTGCCAGACGTCCGAGGGCGCGGCGGAAAGATATGGAAAAGCGCACCTTTTCGTGTGCAAAGGTGCGCTTCGCGTGGGTGCTTGGCACGCAAAAGCGGGTAACGTATGCCGCTTTTGCGTGCCGTTATGGAAAACTCAGTCGTCTTTCTTCTTTTTGCTTTCCTTGTATTCTTCGTACAAAGTCGGGCTGTCTTTCAGCAATTTGCGCATGGTGATATCTTCCACTTTGCGGTCGGCGATGTTGTATTGGCGTTGGGATTTCAAAAGGGATTCTTTGAAATCCAGCATATCTTTGATCGCCTTGTCGATGTTGTCGATGGCTTTGGTGAAGTGGTCGTTGGCGATGCGGCAGTTGTTACTGAAATCCTGCTTGAACGCCATTAGCTGCGTTTCCAACGCCGTCACGTCCACGTTTTGGCGCTGTAGCTGGATCAGCTCGCGTTTTTGCGCGACGTTGGCTTGTGCCGCGTTGCGCAAGAGAGAGATGATGGAGATGAAGCATTGCGGGCGTACCACATACATTTTTTCGTAATTGTACACTTCCACGATGCCGGCGTTGTAGTAGTCGCTGTCTGCCTCCAACGTGCTCACCAAAACGGCGTATTCGGCGTGTTTGTTGCGGCGGTCTTTGTCCAATTTGGCGAAGAAGTCCTCGTTTTTGTGCTTGGTCTTGGTCTCGTCCCCCTCGTTCTTCATTTCGAAGATGATGGAGATATACTCCACGCCGTCGTCCGTGCGGTCTACGTAGAGGAAGTCGGCTTTGGTGCCGTCCACCACGTCGTTATCCTTCTCGAAATAGGCGTTGCGGAAGGCCGTGGTGCGCAGTTTGTTGAATTCGTTGAGGCAATATTGTTCGAGGGACTCGCCCAGCATTTTGGTGGACAGTTTGCTCTTGTAGTCCTTGTAAAACTCCACCTCGCGTTCTTTCTCGGCGAGCTTTTGCGCGTAGGCGTTTTCTTGCTCCCGCATTTGCTCTTTCAATGCGGCCGTCTCTTGCAAACGCGTCTGCTCCAATTCGCCGCGCACTTCGCCCACGGCTTTTTCCTTCTCGAGTTCGGCTATTTTTTCCGCTTGTTGCAGTTTGGTCGTCAATTCGTCTATTTGCCGTTGCAACGCCGCCTGTTCCTCGATGGCGGTTCGAGCGGTGTCGCTGACGGCTTGCGCGTTGTCCGCTTGCAACTTCTGGATTTGCATTTCGTGCTCTTTGGCGGCTACCTGCAATTTTTCCTGCGCTCGTTTCTCTACGCTCCGTTCGAATTCGGCGTTCCGTATTTGCGTGACGATGGCGTTGTAGGCGTTCTCGTCGAGGTCGATGACCGTTCCGCAGTTGGGGCATTTGATTTGATTCATATTATTTCCTCCTTTCGGTACTATATTTCGTATGGATATGCGCATAAACGGCAGTTTTGTATTTTTATCAATATAAAATGCATAAACGCGATTATGCCCGAATTTGGGCGATTTACCCTTATCTGCTTAGATGATAGCACGGTTTTTGCCCGTTGTAAAGGGTTTTTATGCAAAAAATTGCAAAAATCCAAAAATATTTTGCTTAACGCGCGCTATTTCCCCCAAGTCGATTTGTATAAAAATTCATTCTTATAAAAGAATTTATTATATATATTTTTACGGCAAAAACGATTGAGAGAAACGGTTTTGCCGCTACTATGGAAAATAGAAAATAAGCAAAAATAAAAGAGCGAATTGACCGCAGTCAATCCGCTCTTTTCGTCGTGCGGAGATCAACCGATCTTGTCTATCTCGGTCGTGCTGGTCACCGTGATGACGGTTTGCGCGGCCTCGCCGTTGCGCTCGTAGTCGATGGTGATGACGTCGCCTTCACGCGCCAACAGCATGCTGTCGATGAGGACGAAGGTACGCGTCACGTCCAACTCCACTCTGGTCTTGCCGCTCGCGGGGTCCACGATGGTGATTTTCTTGAGGAGGTCGCCCTTTTGCAATTTGCCGTAGGCGGCCGCCGTTTCGGCCACGTTTTCGGACACCGTGACAGTCTCCACGATGTGTACGCGTTTTGTCTCCGTGTCGTAGTAAGCGTAACTGTCCGTCAAAGACACCGTGACGCCCAATAGGCACTTAGTTGCGGCGTATTGTCCCACTTTGCCCGCCGCCTCGAAGCGCTCGATGAGGCCGTCGGCCGTGTAGACGGCGATATTGACGGGTATGGCGTAGGCGATATTCTCGGCCGTGCTGCTGTTCATCTTGGCGTGTACGATGCCGATGAGTCGGCCGTACGAATCGAACAAACCGCCGCCCGAGTTGCCGCCGTTGATGGAGGTGTCGATACGAATGACGCGGAAGTTGACGTAGGTGCTACCGTCCGCGGCGAGCATACGATTGTTTTCGCTGTCCACCGAGATGACGCCGCTCGTCACCGAGATGCCGCCCGCTTCGGGGTTGCCGATGACGATGGCCGCTTGGCCGATGGAGAGTTCGGTGCTGTCGCCCACCGTCGCCGCCTTGGCGTCGCTTTCTTTGAGGATATCGCTATTCTCCACGTACAATACGGCGACGTCCAACTTCATACTGCCGCCCACGTACTTGGCGGGGATGCGGTAGCGGAAGGTGCTCTTGCCCGACTCGTCCGTATCCAGCACGCGCTCTTGGCCGTACAAGAGGACGTAAATATCGTCGCTTATGGTGGTCTTGGCGCTTGCGTTGAACACTACGTGGTAGTTGGTGATGATATAGGCGCTACCCGTTTCTTTGTCCAACTTGTATATGACGCCCGCGCCCGCCGAGGTAGCGGTCTCGCTCGTCTCCCGGTAGCCGCTCCAGGGGTTACCCGTATAGCTGACCACCTCGAAATTGCTATACACGCTCACGCAGCTGAATACGGCGTCCGCGACCATAGTTTCGGTGGACACGGTCTCGTAGGTCTGGGTGAAGTATTCTTGCAAAAACTCGATGAAAGAGCCGGTGTACTCGGTGCCGTTCTCGGCCAGATACTCGGCTTTGTAGGCCTCGTAGACGTCGTTGATGGTGTAGGACGCGTCTTTGCCGTCCTTTCCGTCCTTGCCTTTTTCGCCGTTGAGAGAGGCGAGCCATTGCTCTTCGGTGCCCACGTAGCCGTTCTTGACGGCCAACTCGTAGGCGGATTCACCTTGTTTGAGGGACTCCAACCATTGCGCCTCGGTGCCCACGTAGCCGTTCTTGACGGCCAACTCGTAGGCGCTCAAGCCGTTGCTTGCGGTGGCGGAGACGTTCTCACAGCCCACGAACGCGACGACGAGGGCAATCAACAGGATGCTTGCAATCGTTGCTGTCAATATGCGTTTTTTCATCATATCACTCCTTTATTGTCTGCAAACGGCCGCGCCTCATACGCCGCCCGTTGCCTTTGATGACACTATCTTACCGTCCCAACCTAAAAATAACCTTAAAAAAGGAGGGAAAAAGCAAAGTTTGTGCGACTTTGCGCGGCTATTCCAGCTCGAATGCGCCCGTGTACAGTTGATAGTAGGTGCCTTTGAGAGCAATCAATTCTCGGTGAGAGCCGCGCTCGATCACGCGCCCGTGGTCCAACACCATGATGGTATCGGCGTTTTGCACGGTCGAAAGGCGGTGCGCGATAATGAACACGGTGCGCCCGTGCATCAGTTGGTCGGTGCCGCGTTGTACCTGCAGTTCGGTACGCGTGTCGATGCTGCTGGTGGCCTCGTCCATGATCATCACGGGCGTATCGGCGATGGCGGCTCGGGCGATGGACAAGAGCTGCCGCTGTCCTTGGCTGAGGTTGGCGCCGTCCGCCTCGAGCATCGTGTCGTAGCCTTGGGGCAACCGCGTGATGAAGTCGTGCGCGTTGGCCAATTTGGCGGCCGCGTACACTTCTTCGTCCGTGGCGTCAAGTCGTCCGTAGCGGATATTGTCCATCACCGTCCCCGTGAAGAGGTTGGTGTCCTGCAAGACCACGCCCAGCGACCTGCGCAAGTCGTCTTTCTTTATCTTGTTGATATTGATGCCGTCGTAGCGTATCTTGCCGTCGGCGATGTCGTAGAAGCGGGTGATGAGGTTGGTGATGGTAGTCTTGCCCGCGCCCGTCGCGCCTACAAAAGCGTACTTCTCGCCGGGGTGCGCGTGCAGGCTGACGTCGTGCAATACCATCTTTTCGGGCACGTAGCCGAAGTCCACGTCGTGCATTTCGATATCGCCACGGAGCAGTTGATAGGTCACGGTGCCCTCGGCCTTATGCGGATGCCGCCACGCCCACAGGTCGGTGCGCTCCTCGGTGGGCACGAGGTTGCCCGCTTCGTCGTACTTGGCGTTGACCAAGGTGACGTAGCCCTCGTCCCGTTCCACTTCCTCGTCCATCAAAGCGAACGCGCGCGACGCGCCCGCCATACCCATGGCGATGGAGTTGAGTTGCTGGGACACGTTGCCGATGGTCTGCGAGAAACTGCGGCATTGTTGCAGGAACATGGCGATCACGCTGACATCCATCGCATAGCCCAAGATGGACGCGTTGCGGAACTTGTCGCCCGCCAAGACGAAGGACGCCCCGCATATCGCCAATATGACGTAGAGGATATTGCCCATATTGCCCATGATGGGCATCAGCGTGTTGGCGTAGCGGTGAGCGGCGCGCGCGTTGAAGAACCAGTCCTCGTTGACGCGGTCGAAGCCCTCGTTGGCTTGCCGTTCGTGCGTAAAGACCTGAATGACCTTTTGGCCGTTCATCATCTCCTCGATATAGCCGTCCAAACGTCCCATCGCGATCTGTTGCTCGCGGAAGTATTTGGCGGCGCCCAAGCCCAAGCGCGACGCCACGAAGAACATGACGACGGCCACGCCCAGCACGATGAGTAACATATAGACGCTGTAGAGCGCCATCACCACGATGACCGTGACGATGGTGACGGCGGCGCTGATGGCCATGGGGATACTCTGCGACACCATCTGCCGTATGGCGTCGATGTCGTTGGTGTAGATGCTCATGATGTCGCCCGATTGATGCGCGTCGAAGAAGCGGATGGGCAGGCGTTGCATCTTGGCGAACATACTCTTTCTGAGGTCGTTCAAGAGGCCTTGGGTGATGGTGGCCATCAATTCCTCGCGGCACAAAGCGGCCAGCACGCCCACGGCGAAGATGGCGCCCATGATGCCGCACAACACGTAGACCGAGTGCAATTCGGCCACGTCGGTCATACCCTCCATGGCGTAGATGACCTTTTGCATCATAATGCCGATAGCGCCCGCCGCGATGGCCGCCTGGACCAGAATGCTCACGAGCACCAATATCATGCGCCCCTTGTAGCGCGCCCACATAAAGGCGAACAGCCGTTTGAATGCGCCTTTGGTGAATACGGGTTGTTTTTTCGCGGGTTTCTTAGGCATTGTCTTCACCTCCTTCGCGGTTTTGCGAGAAGTAGACTTCGCGGTATATCTCGTTGGAGGCGAGCAGTTCTTCGTGCTTGCCCACGGCGTCTATCTTGCCGTTGTCCATCACCACGATGATATCGGCGTCCTGCACCGAGGCGATACGCTGTGCGATGATGATTTTGGTCACGTCGGGGATATAGTCGCGGAATCCTTGGCGGATAAGGCTGTCCGTCTTGGTGTCCACCGCCGAGGTGGAGTCGTCCAATATGAGTATCTTGGGGTCTTTGAGTAGCGCCCTCGCGATACACAAGCGCTGGCGCTGACCGCCCGACACGTTGGTGCCGCCTTGGGCGATGCGCGTATTATAGCCGTCGGGAAAACTCTCCACGAAAGCGTCGGCTTGTGCCAAGCGGCAGGCCTCGCGCAGTTGTTCGTCCGTGGCGTCTTCGTTGCCCCACCGCAGGTTTTCGGCGATGGTGCCCGAGAAGAGCACGTTCTTTTGCAATACCATGGCCACCTTGTTGCGCAAGACGTCGAGTTCGTATTTCCGCACGTCCACGCCGCCCACTTTCACCGCGCCTTGGCTTACGTCGTACAGGCGGGGAATGAGTTGTACCAAGGTGGATTTGGCGCTGCCCGTGCCGCCCAAAACGCCCACTATCGCGCCCGACGGCACGTGCAGATCCACGTGGCTCAACGCGTCCCTTTCGGCGGTCGCGGAGTAGCGGAAACTCACGTCGTCGAAATCGACCGAGCCGTCTTTGACCTCGCGGACGGGGTTTTCGGGCGATACGATGGTGGGTTGCTCGTTGAGCACTTCCACCACGCGGTCGGCGCTCGCCGTGGAGATGGCGATGATCATCACGCACATACCGATCATGATGAAACTCATCAATATCTGCATCACGTAGTTGATCATACTCATCAAACCACCCGTGGTCAGCGTGCCCGTGGTGATGATACCCGCGTTGGTCTTCACGACCACGGTCGCGCCGATGATAGCTATCATCAACATACACACGTAGATGGCCGCCATCATGATGGGGCCGTTCAACGCGATGATCTTTTCGGCTTTGGTGAAGTCGCGGCAGATATCGTCCGATGCCGTCGTGAATTTTTGCGTTTCGTAGTCCTCACGGACGTAGGCTTTCACCACTCTCGCGGCGTGCACGTTTTCTTGCACGGTCTCGTTGAGGCGGTCGTATTTTTTGAACACGCGTTGGAACAGTTTGTGCACCGTCTTCAGCAGGAAGTAGGCGGACACGGTCAGCACGGGCACCACCACGGCGAACACCCACGCCACGCGGGGCGAAGTGATAAAGGCCATCGTCATGGAGAAGACGAGCATCAAGGGACACCGTATGGCCATACGAATGATCATCATATAGCTCATCTCCACGTTGGTGACGTCGGTGGTCAACCGCGTGACCAAAGACGAGGTGGAAAACTTGTCGATATTGGCGAAGGAGAAGCGTTGCACCGCGCCGAACAGGTCGTGACGAAGGTTCTTTGCGTAGCCTTCCGCGGCCGAAGCGCAAAACCAACCCGAACCCATACCGCACAGCAGGCTCAATATTGCCATCGCCACCAAAATAGCGGCGTAGCACAGTACGCCCTCGATGGTCATGGCCTCGCCGTGCATGGTCGACGTGGCCAGATGGGGGAAGAAGTAGAACAAGCGCGTGACCTCGGTCTTGGGCGGGTTGATATAGTCTATCATCTCGGCCATGGCAAAGGGCAACAGACACTCGAGGATAACCTCGATAGCCACCAATACGGGAGTGAGAATGCTGTCGCGCTTGTAGTTGCGGATGCTTTTTGCCAGTGTTTTGATTACCATAGTTTACTCCGAAAATTCGATTGTCTATTCCTTATATATAATACGCGCTATGCGCGAGGCTATTTGTCTTCGTCCTCGCCGCCCAGATTGCGTTGAATGGCGTTGAGTACGTTGTAGAATACTTCGAGGTCTTTTTCGTCCACGCCCTCGACGGCCTGCGCGGCTATTCGTTCGAACGCGGATACGGTGTCACGGTGCAAGGCTTCGCCTTTTTCGGTCATGACGATGCGTTTGAGTCTGGCGTCTTCTTTGACCGAGTGGCGTTCCACGAGGCCGTTCTTTTCCATCAGCGTCAACACGTTGGAGGCGGACGAGCGGCGTATGCCGAAGTGCTGTTCGATATCCTTTTGGTATACGGGCGCGTCTTGGTGCTTGGCGAGGTAGCCCAATATATAGCCGTGCGTACCCGTCAACTGCTTTTCGTTGCGAATCTCCTTGGTGCGGTCGCCCGCGCGTTTGATCAAGAGGTCGGCTATATGTATTTCCAAACCCAATTTGCGACTGTTCATATCCTCTCCTTGTATTTGTTAGAAACCTAACAATCCAATTATAGGGATTTTTCCCCCCGTTGTCAACCGTCTGCAAGGCGATTTTGCAACGTTTTGAGGGGTTGCCAAAGGAGTGGCGCGTATGGTACAATGGAAAATGGCGAGTGGCAAACGCATTCGCCAATCAAATCACGAGGTGCGTTATGAATGATTTTAAAGCCAGGCCCAAGGGCAATTTCGCCGTACTCATCATCGTATGGCTGATTTTGGCGGGTGCCGTCGCGGCGGTGACGGCGATATGCCTTACGCAGGAAGGCTCCGTGCTCAATTATATCGTTATCCTCATGCCCCCCGTTTTCTTCGTCGTGCCCGCGTGCATGACCACCTATTCCACGGCGGTGTCGCTGGTTGAGGTACGGGGCGGCACGGTGCGTTGCGTGTACGTCGCGGGGATGAAGAAGGTGGTGTTGGAGATTTCGCTTGCGGACGTGGAGGCAGTATGGGGCTACCGCCGCACGGTGGCGCAGGGCAATCGGCTCCAAATCACCACGGGCTGTGCCTTCCGCAGGCACGACGGCTATCGGCTTTTTCTCGATATGGCCATGTACACCGTCAAGCAGCGCGACGACCTGTTGGACGCCGTGTGCGTCGCGTGCGAGGGTGTCGAGCGGTTGAGCGAAGTGCCCGACAAGGGGCGCGTGTACCGCGTCAATCCCATCGTGGAGTGGGAAGCGCCCGAGGGTGCGGAGGGGAGCGAACGGTCGGCTACGCGGAACGACGCGTCCGCCGAGGGCGTCACCGTCACCAAAGAGGGTGACGCGATCACGCTCACCCAAGAGGGCGAATCGGTTACCGTCGTCAAAGAGGGCGATACCGTCCGCATAACGCAAAGTGCCGCCGAAACGCCGAACGGCGAAGCGGCCACCGCGCCCGCCGCGACCAATCCCGCCGTACTCTATCACTATCGCGTGTACGAAAAAGAAGAGGGTACGCGGTGCAGTCTATGCGGCGCGCGCATCGCTTCGGCCACCGCGCCCGGCGACCACCAAACGGCGGGCTATCAATCGCACAACGGGCGCAAGTGGATTTGTCGGGATTGCTGGGATCGCTTCGCCGCCGACTACCATTGGGTGGCCGTGGACTGATTCAACCCGCCAGGTTGCGGAAAAAATCGAGGACGGGCGCGAGCACTCCGAAGTAGCGCAATCCCGTCAGGATATATGCGGCAAGAGCAAGGCAGCAGGACGACAATACGCCGAGGTCGAGCGCCTTGCTTTTTCGTTTGTTGCGGACCACGACCCCACGGACGGGTTGGCAGGATACGTGCGTTTCGGGTAAAGAATAGTCGTGCATAGGCACCTCCGCCGTATTATGTGACAGCACGCAAAACGGTATGACGTATATGGCTTTTTCGTGCCTTTTTCGGCAAATTTCGTAGCAATTCGTGCGTGCGTCGGGCGCGAAATACCGTATGATGGGGATATGGGTAGGATTATCGTCGTTACATCGGGAAAGGGGGGCGTCGGCAAGACCACGGTCACCGCGTCTTTGTCCGTCGCCTTGGCCTCTTTGGGCAAGCGCGTCGTGGCGATAGACGCGGACGTCAGCCTCAACAATCTCGATTTGGCGTTGGGGCTGGAGGGGGCGATCGCCTACGACCTCTACGACGTGGTCAGCGGTAATTGCCGCGTCAGGCAGGCGTTGGTGCGCTATCCCCCTTGCGAAAACCTGCAACTCTTGCCCTCGGTGCACCCCTTGGGCAACGTGGACGCGCAGGCCTTTCGCGAGCTTGCGGTCACCTTGTCCGAAAGCAACGACTTCGTCCTCGTGGATTGCCCCGCCGGCGTGGACGACGGGTTTGCGCGGGCCGCCCGTGCCGCCAACGAGGCCTTGGTCGTCACCACGCCGCACACTTCGGCTCTGCGCGACGCCGACAAAGTGCTGGGCATATTGGACGGATTCAACCTGTCGCGCTGCGGCTTGGTGCTCAATCGTCTGCGGGGGGATATGATCGTGGAGGGCAGTATGCTATCGCCCAAGCAAATCGCCTCGTTGCTCCACGTGCGGTTGGTGGGTTGCATTCCCGAGGACGACAACGTGCTCTTTATGTGCGGCACCACGCCCAGAGAGTGCGAACACCACGTTGCCGTCGCCATGCTCGCCAAGGTGCTCCTGGGGGCGGATAGAGGGGTGTACGATGTCACCGCGCCCTATCGCGGGGCGCTCGGCAAATTGCGGAGGATCATCAAGAAAGTATGAAGAACGATTTGGCCGCCAAAGAACAAGCGCGCCTTGCCCGCGTGCTCGTCAAAGACAGAATGGGCACGTCCGAGGACACTATCGCCATGCTTCGCAGCGATTTGGCGCGGCTGCTCGAGGATTACTTCGATTTGGACCGCGACAGTCTCAAAGTCGCGCTGGACGCCAAAGAAGACGGCTGCTATATTTTGCGCGTCGCGGCAAAAGCCGTGCGAATCAAGACGTAACGGTTGACAGCGGCCGCTCGGCTTGGTACAATTTAGTAAAAGACAAAAGAGGTGTACGATGGAACAGGTCATGGTCGTAGATGCGGATATCGTTTTGAAGAATTTCGGCGAGGATAGCAAGACGCTCCTCGTGTCCGACGAGCGGCACTTTATCGACGTGGTGCAGACGCATTGCACGTTTTTGGGGCGGGACGTGGCCGAGACCGATCCGTCGTACAAACAAATCATCTCCTATTGCGTCATTGCCTCGGGCGACGAGGTGTTTATGACGCGCCGCACCAAGAAGCAGTCGGAGGCCCGATTGCACGATCGTATGTCTATCGGCATCGGCGGTCACGTCGCCTCGGTAGACGAGGGCGAGGACTTGGTCTTGCGCGGTCTTCGGCGCGAACTCGAAGAGGAGGTCTATATTCGCGGCGACTACACCATGCGCTATCTCGGTGTCATCAACGACAACAGCACCGAGGTCGGCAAGGTGCACGCGGGTATATGCTATTTGGTCGAAGTGCGCGAGGGGGATTGCGAAGTGCGCGAGAAAGAGAAGATGGTCGGTCAATGGGTGCCGTTCGAGGGGCTTCGGGCGTACTACGCGTATTTCGAGGAGTGGAGCAAAATCGTCTTCGACACGCTGGTTGCGCACCCCGACCTTCGCGCGTAGTTTTTTCGTTTTCGATTCGTTATTTTCCAAAAGGTATAGACAAAAGAGGTTGCCCGTGGCATAATGTGATGGGTAGAGGTATGAAATTGACGGCAAGAGGGAAAAGTGTGTTGGGAATGGTTTTGCTCCTTATCACCACCATGCTGTGGGGTACGGCTTTTGCCATACTCAAAGAGACCATCAGCGCCTTGCCCACCTTCTTTATCCTCACCATTCGTTTTTTGCCGTCCGGCCTCATCGTCGGATTGGTGTTCGTCAAGCGATTCAAAGGTATCTCCCGCCGCACGTTGGCGCACGGCTTGGTGCTGGGCGTCGTGCTGTTCTTTGCCTATGGCACGCAGACCTTCGGCTTGCGCTACACCACCCCTGCCCGCAACGCGTTCATCACGGTGGCCTATTGCATTATGACGCCTTTTATGGCGTGGATGATGTACAAGCGCCGCCCCAAGTCCTACAATATCGTCAGCGCCGTGGTGTGCTTGGTCGGGTTGGCCTTCATCAGCCTCATCGGGCAGGCCGACGACGGCGGGTTGCACCTTTTGGGCGACGGGCTTACCTTGGTGGCGGCCGTCTTCTTCGCGTTGCAGTTGGTGTTTATCGAGCAGGACAGCGAGCGGGGCGACGATCCCTTCGTATTGCTGTTCTTCGAGTTGACGTCTGCGGGGGTTTTGTTCGGCGTGGTCACCTTGTGCTACGAGTTGCCCACCATGGGCGCGGCGGCCTTCGTCGTTCCTGCCGATTGCTGGTGGCGCTTGGTCTACCTTATGTTGGGGTGCTCGTTGGTGGCGCAGTTGTTCCAGATGCTGGGACAGCAGTACACTACGTCGAGTCAGGCGTCCATTATTCTCAGTTTCGAGTCGGTCTTCGCGGCCGTGTTCAGCGTGATTTTGGGGATGGAAAATCTCACGGCGTATCTCATCGTGGGGTTCGTTCTGGTGTTTTTGGCAGGGCTTATCAGCGAGTTGCACTTGGATCCCGTTGCCCTTTGCCGCCGCCTGTTCGGCCGCGCGAAGGTGCAGCCGTCGCCCATAGAGGACGGCGGATCCGCCGCCGAGCCTGCCGAACCCGTGCCCGTGCCCACCGAACCGCCTCGGGACGACGGCGCGGATTGACCCGTCCCTTCGGGCGCGCCGTTTTTGCGTGCATTCGACCACGAGGGCGCACGTTCGCGTGCGTATGTATGGTGTAATATGGATATCGTCAAGGAAGTATTCGATCGCAGAACGCTACGGACGGACAAGCTCGTAGCGTACGGATTTACCCCCTACGTAGGGGGCTATTCGTATACCACGACCATTTTGGACGGTCAGTTTCGGGTAGAGGTTGCAGTGTCCGAGCGCTTGGTACCGTCGGCGCGGGTAGTGGACGCGTTCACCGAGGAAGAGTACGCCCCCGTCAACGTGGAGATGTCCACGGGTGCCTTTGTCGGCTCGGTGCGCGCAGCCTATCGCGCGGCGCTCACGGCCATTGCCGAGGCGTGTTCGGTGTGGGAGTATTTTTCTTCGGGTCAGGCTAATCGCCTGGCCGAAGCCGTGTACGCACGCTACGGCGAGCGTCCCGATTTCCCCTTTGCCACCGCGCCCACCTACGGCGTGTTTCGCTATCCCGTCAATCGCAAGTGGTACGGTATCGTGATGGACGTGCGGCGTTGCCTCGTGACGAAGGAAAGTACCTCTTGCGGCGAGGAAAGCCCCACGGTGGACGTGCTCAATCTCAAAATAGACCCGTCCCGTCGTGCGGAACTCTTGGCGACGGCGGGGTTTTATATCTGTTATCACATGAACAAAGAGGGTTGGATAAGCGTCGTGCTCGACGATACGGTCGCGGACGAAGAAATCCTTGCCCTACTGAACGACAGCCGCAACTTCGTGTTGCCCAAAAAGAAAAGAGGTGCCCAATGAAGCGCGACGCACGATTTGACGAGATCCTGTTCGGCGGAGAATACTACGATTGCGCCGACCCCCGCCTTATGCGGTATCAATTACGCTGTATCGAGCAAATGAACGCGTTTAATCGCACCCGCGCCACGCCTTGCGGGATGAAAAAACGCGCCAAAATTATGCGCACTATGTTCGGCGCGGTGGGCGAGAAGCCCTACGTTGAGCCGCCCGTGCACGCCAATTTCGGGGGCAAAAACGTCTTCATCGGGGACAATTTCTACGCCAATTTCAACCTCACGTTGGTCGACGACGGCAGGATAACCATCGGCAACAACGTCCTCATAGGCCCCAACGTCACCATCGCCACGCCCTTGCACCCGATGGACGTCGCGGGCCGCAATTCCAAGGCCAATCAGCGCAATTTGCCCGTCACCATCTGCGACAACGTGTGGATCGCGTCGTCCGCCACCATTTTGCCCGGGGTGACCGTGGGCGAGGGCGCGGTCGTCGCCGCGGGCGCGGTGGTCACCAAGGACGTGCCGCCCCGCGTGCTGGTCGCGGGCGTTCCCGCCCGCGTCGTGCGGGAATTATAGCTTGCGGCTATCGCGCGAGCCGATTTGCGCTCCCTCTTGCGAAATTTTCGTAGCCGCTTGAAAAAAGCCGCGGCGATATGGTATAGTAATGGCAAGTTTATCCCGCCATGCGGCGGAAAGGATACCAGCATGAAAAAGTTGTCAAACGAGCGTTATACGGGCGAACGCGCCCTGTTCTTCGGCGAGGATTTGGAGATAGAGAACTGTCTGTTCGAGGACGGGGAATCTCCCCTCAAAGAGAGCAAGCACATTCGGCTCACGGGGTGTACTTTCGCTTGGAAATACCCCTTGTGGTACTCTCGGGATATCGCGGTCAATGCGTGCACGTGGCGCGAAACCGCACGGTCGGGCGTTTGGTACACCGACGAAATCACGGTCGAGGATAGCCTTATTGACGCGCCCAAGACTTTCCGCAGGGCTTCGGGCGTCACCTTGCGCCGCGTGCGTATGCCGCACGCCGCCGAGACCATGTGGCATTGCCGCGACGTCGTTTTGGAAGACGTGGAGGCCGCGGGGGACTACTTCGGTATGGACTGCGACAACGTGCGGGCCGAGCGTTTCCGTCTGGACGGCAATTATTGCTTTGACGGCGCTCGTAACGTGCGCGTCAAGGACGCCTACCTCAACAGCAAGGACAGTTTTTGGAACACCACGGACGTGGTGGTGGAAGATAGCGTCATCATCGGGGAGTATCTCGGGTGGAATTCCACCAACCTCACCCTGATCAACTGCACGGTCGAGAGTTTGCAGGGTATGTGCTACATCAACAACTTGCGGCTGGTCAACTGCACGTTGCGCAACACCACGTTGGCTTTCGAGTACTGTTCGGTGGACGCGGACGTGGTGGGCACGGTGGACAGCGTCTTGAATCCTACCTCGGGCGTCATTCGCGCGGGGCGCATCGGCGAGTTGATCATAGAGCCCAATCGCGTGGATCCTTCGCGCACCACCGTCATTATCAAGGAGTAAGTATGTACGATTTCGACGCACCCGTCAACCGCGTGAATACCGACTGTCTCAAATGGGACTATTCTCCCTGCCGCTATCCTCTTTGGGTGGCGGATATGGATTTTCCTTGTGCGCCGCCCGTGCAAGAGGCCTTGCAGGCCAAGCTCAATACTCGCGTATTCGGCTATCAAATCGTGCCCGACGCTTTCGGCGAGGCGGTCGCCGATTGGTGGCGCGTTCGTCACGGTTGGGCGGTGGACCCTCGGTGGGTCATCTTTTGCACGGGTGTCGTGCCCGCCGTCACCACCCTCGTCAAGTGCCTCACCCGCGAGGGGGACAACGTGGTTGCTTTGACGCCCGTCTACGACATTTTCTTCCACAGCATCGAAAACACGGGGCGGCATACGCTCGAAGCGCCGCTTGCCTACGACGGGGCGTATCGCATCGATTGGGAAGTGCTCGAAAAGTGTCTCGCACACCCCAAAACGACCTTGTTCATCTTGTGCAATCCGCACAACCCCACGGGGCAGGTTTGGACGGAAAAAGACCTGACGTATATAGGCAATTTGTGCCAAAAGTACGGCGTGCGGGTGCTTTCCGACGAGATACATTGCGACCTTACGCTGCCCGACGTCAACTACGTGCCCTACGGCGCGACGCCCTACGGCAAAGAGGCGGTCGTGTGCGTGTCCGCCAGCAAGGCTTTCAACTTGGCGGGGCTTCAAGGCGCCGCCGTCGTCGTGGCGGACGAAGGCTTGCGGCAAGAGGTGGAGCGCGCCCTGAACGCCAACGAAGTGGCCGAGCCCAACGTTTTGGCGGTGGCCGGCACCGTGGCGGCGTTCCGCTTCGGCGCTCCGTGGTTGGACGAATTGCGCGTCTACCTCTACGACAATCGCCGCTTGGTCGAGGACTATTTCGCCGAGCGTTTGCCTTTGGCCAAAGTCGTTCGCCAACGGGCCACCTATCTTATGTGGATAGATATGTCCGCCTACCTTGCGGACGCCGCGCCAATGTGCGCCTTCGTCAAGCGCGCGTACGGCGTGTGGGTGACGGCGGGCGCGCAGTACCGCGGCAACGGCGCCGCGTTCGTGCGCGTCAATATCGCTTGCCCGCGCAGTACGCTATCCGAGGGGATCCGCCTTTTCGTCGAGGGCGCGCAGGCGTATTTTGCAACGGATAGATAACTTGCGCGATTTGCAAAAAAAGAGGTACCGAGAAACGCGTCTCGGTACCTCTTTTCGTTGTGTGACGATTACGCCAAGAAGGTGACTTCGTTCTTGACGATGATGGTGATGAGGTCTACCAGCCAGAACAAGGGGAAGATAAAGAAGTTGAGAATAGCGCCGATGATCTTGCCGCGTTGGATACGGGTGATAAGACCGCAGATAAGACTGGTGATGGGGATAATCGCCAAAATGATGCTGACGATGTGGCTCATGCCGAAATAACCTTTTTTAGAACTTTTTGCCATAATAGAACCCTCCGTGGTTGTTATAGTGTCATTATACAACCATACGAACGCCCATTCTTACGAATGGTATCTATACTATGTATAGATTGGTCGCTGCGCTCCCTGCGTTCGGTTGCAATGCGGCGCATCGTCCAGCCTCGCCCCATTGTTCGCCGCGAAGTAGAGTTGCGCCTAACGTGAATAGCACGTCATCCTGAGCCGAAGCAATAGGCTTCGTGTCGAAGGATCCCCTAAGTAGAGGTACAAAAACTTCTTCGCGGCTTCACCTTTTGGTCGGGCTGTCCTCTCCGTGTCACGTCTCGCTACGCTGTACGCGCCACGGGTTTGGCTTGCGCCAAATGGTATTATTTTCGTCGTGCTTGCACGCTTGCTTCTATTATACAACCATACGAACGCCCATTCTTACGAATGGTATCTATACTATGTATAGATTGGTCGCTGCGCTCCCTGCGTTCGGTTGCAATGCGGCGCAAGCGTTATGCAAATACTTCGCTTCGCTCGTGCTTGCA
>JAFPXC010000004.1 GCA_017394805.1 Clostridia bacterium
GCCTTCACCATTAAGATATCGTTGAACAACGTGCTGCCGAAACTCAACAGTATACTTGTTAAACTTTTGTCCTTTTCTTGCCATATAAAAATACCTCCTACGGCTATTGTACCATAGGAAGTATTCTTTGTCCGTTTTTTTGTTGAGTGTCCCAAATGGGGTTCACTTCAGAATATCGAGGGCTTTTTGAATCGATGACTATTGGATTAGTCGCGGCCACCGCCGACGGTGCCTTTGAAGGGCAACAAGGCCATTTGACGAGCGCGTTTGATGGCGGTCGTCACGGCGCGTTGGTGTTTGGCGCAGGTGCCGGTCGAACGACGGGGAGCGATCTTGCCGTTCTCGGAGACGAACTTCTTGAGACGGTTGACGTCCTTGTAGTCGACGGTATCTTTCTTTTCCACGCAGAAGATGCAAACCTTTTTCTTGGCGGGCTTGCGGGCGGGACGTTTTGCTACTTTCTCTTCGCTATTTGCTACTTTCTTTTCCATACTTATACCTCATTGACAATTCTATTAGAAGGGAAGGGCGTCGTCTACGGGCTTCATGCCGTCGCCGATGGCGGGTTGACCGTCTTCTTCCATTGCGCCCTTCGTGGTGAGAAATTGCACTTCGTCGGCAATTATCTCGGTTACGTAACGCTTGGTGCCGTCGTTCGCGTCATAGCTGCGGTTTTGGATGCTGCCGGAGATGGCGACTTTGCTGCCTTTCTTGAGGAAACGGCCGCAGTTGTCGGCTTGGGCGCGCCAGGTGACGACGGTGAAGAAATCCGTCTCTTGCTTGCCGTAACTACGGGAGACCGCGACGGTGAACTTGCAGACGGACAGGTCGCTGTTGGTCTTGCTGAGCTCGGGATCTTTGGTAAGGTTGCCGATAAGAATAACTCTATTCATAGTACTCTCCTATTACTCGCACGCGGTGACCAACTCGCGGATGATGGACTCGTTGTTGCGCATTTGACGTTCCAACTCGGCGATGAAAGCGCCTTCGGCTTCGAACGACATCAACACGTAGTAACCTTCGGTCTTGTAGGTACCGTTGACGTTGATACGATAGGCAAACTTGCGGATACCCCATTTGTCGATGGACCGGACGTCGCCGCCGTTCTCCTTGACCAAATCGCCGAACTTGTCTACGATCTCGGTCTTCTTCTCGTCTGCCACATCGTTGTCGATGATGTACAAAACTTCGTATTTGCTCATTTTTTACCTCCTTTTGGTCTGATGGCCCCCACCTTGGCGGGAGCAAGGGGCGCGATTTTTCGCGCTGTACTATATTATAAACTGCAATATAGAGATTTAGCAAGCGTTTTGAAGATGTTTTTTCACAATATTTTGTGGATTTTTTTGCCCGAAAAATTAATAAAAAAGGGGCTTCAAAACGTTTGACTTTTCGCGGGCTGTCCTTTACAATCAAGGCATAACAAGCAACCAAACCTCGCCAATATAATTTCGGTATAAAGGTCCGTGAGTCTCTACCGTTTCGCCCAAAGGAAACGACTATTGGATAAAAGGTTCTTTTTCCCCTTTTATATTGGCAGGAACGAACGGCGTCCTGCCATTTTGATTATATGGAGTTATTGAAGCAAAAGATTCAACAAAGCGGCACGGTCATAGGGACCGACATCCTCAAGGTGGACAACTTCCTTAACCACCAGCTGGATATCGCGCTTCTGTACGAAATGGGCAAAGACGTATACGAGCACTACAAAAACTGCGCAGTTGGCAAAATCCTCACCATAGAGGCATCGGGCATAGCGTATGCCGCCATCACGGCGCAGTTTTTTGGTTGTAACGTGGTGTTCGCCAAGAAAAAGGGCTGCAAAAATCAATCCGCGGACGTCTACACCGCCAAAGTCCACAGCTTCACGCACGGCAACGACAACATCATCGCCGTCGATCGCCGCTATATCGAGGCGGGCGACCGCGTGTTGATCATGGACGACTTCCTCGCGCACGGCGAGGCGCTTCGTGGCCTTATTGAGGTGGTCAAGCAAGCGGGCGCCACGTTGGTGGGCGCGGCGGTGGCCATCGAAAAGGGCTTCCAGGGCGGCGGAGACGAATTGCGCGCCCAAGGCGTCGACGTCTACTCGCAGGCCATCGTGGAGTCCATGAGCGAGGAGACGGGCGTCACCTTCCGAAGGTAGTAATCGCACCTTTCGGGGTGCTACACATAAAACAAAAAACTTTTTATGGAGGATAAAAAAGTATGAAGAAAGTTATCATCACCATCATCGCCGTCATCGTGGTTGCTTCCCTCATGGTAGCCTGCCTCGCCGGCTGCAACGAGACGACCAACAACGGTACGACGAACAACGGGACCAACAGCGGTACCAACAACGGCACCAACAGCGGTACCAACAACGACACCAACAAGTACGAAGGTTTCAAAGTCGGTTTGATCTGCTTGCACGACAAGAACTCCACCTATGACAAGAACTTCATCAATGCCATGGAAGAAGTGCAACGCGAACTTGGCCTCACCAATGACCAAGTCATCATCAAGACCGGTATCCCCGAGGGTATCGAGTGCTTCAACGCCGCCGAAGAAATGGTTTCCAACGGCTGCAAAGTCATCATCGCCGACAGCTTCGGTCACGAGCAATACATGATCCAAGCCGCCAAGAAGTACTCCAACGTGCTGTTCTGCCACGCCACCGGTACCAAGGCTCACACCGAGAAACTCCCCAACTACGTCAACGCGTTTGCTTCGATCTATGAAGGTCGTTACCTCGCCGGCGTCGTCGCGGGTATGAAACTCGCCGAGTTGGTTGCCCAAGGCAAACCCGCCAAAGTCGGTTACATCGGCGCTTTCACCTATGCCGAAGTTATCTCCGGTTACACCTCTTGGTTCCTTGGCGTCCGCTCCATCGTTCCCAACGTCACCATGGACGTCACCTTCACCGGTAGCTGGTACGACGAGACCGCCGAGAACAACGCCGCCAAGATGCTCATCGAGACCAAAGGTTGCTCCTTGATCAGCCAACACGCCGACTCCATGGGTGCCCCCAACGCTTGCGAAGAGGCCGGTGTGCCCAACGTCAGCTACAACGGCTCCACCGCCGCTGCTTGCCCCGACACCTTCCTTGTCTCCAGCCGTATCAACTGGGCTCCCTACTACAAGTACGTCATCGACGCCAAGATCGCCGGCAAGACCACTGCCGACATCGGTTATGACTACACCGGCACCATCGAGACCGGTAGCGTGCAACTGACCGACCTCGGCACCGCCGTGGCCGAAGGCACCGCCGCCAAATTGGCCGAAGTCAAAGCCGGCCTTGCCGATGGCAGCATCAAAGTGTTCGACACCAGCAAGTTTACCGTCACCACCAGAGTGGGCGACGTGGAGACCAGCGGTCCCTTGACCACCTACAAAGCCGACGTCGACGATATGGTGGGTGACGATGGTAAGAGCGATTACGTCCATGAGACCGAAGTTATTGCGAACGGCGAGTTCCAAGAGTCCAAGTTCCGTTCCGCTCCCTACTTCGACCTCACCATCGACGGTATCAACCTGTTGGATACCAACTACGGTGACTGATTCCCTGCGAATTAACGCATCGACGAATCTTAACAACAACTGAAAGGCAAAAGGGGGCTATCGGGTTTTCCCGATAGTCCCTCAACCCTTTTTTATAACGCGCACACCCACGTTTACTTATGGATAAAAGTTTAGCAATCGAAATGGTCGGCATCACCAAGGCGTTCGGTACCAAGGTGGTCGCCAACAAAAACGTAGATATGGACCTCCGCGAGGGAGAGATCTTGTCCCTGTTGGGCGAAAACGGCAGCGGCAAGACCACCCTGATGAATATGGTCGCCGGTATTTACACGCCCGACAGCGGCAAAATATACGTGCGGGGCGAGGAGGTCGTCATCAAGTCGCCCATCGACGCATTCTCACACCATATCGGCATGATACACCAGCACTTCAAGTTGGTGGATCTGTTCACCGCGGCGGACAATATTCTCTTGGGCGAAAAAGCGGTTGGCTGGTTGCATTACAACCGCGCGAAAAAACTGCAAGCAATCGTGGATCAATACGGATTCGGTATTGATTTGTCACGCAAAATATACGATATGTCGGTCAGCGAGAAGCAGACCGTCGAAATCATCAAGGTGCTCTATCGCGGCGCGGACATCCTCATACTGGACGAGCCCACCGCCGTTCTGACGCCGCAGGAGATAGACAAACTCTTCGCGGTTTTGCGCAAAATGCGCGACGAGGGTAAGAGCATCATCATCATCACGCACAAACTCAACGAGGTGATGGCCATAAGCGACCGCGTGGCCGTTCTACGCAAGGGCGAGCACATCGCCACCGTCAATACCGCCGAGACCAGCGAAAAGGAACTCACGGATATGATGGTGGGCCAAAAGATAGACCTCAACATCGAAAGAGGCGAACCCGTCAACCCCAAACCCCGTTTGTTCATCAACAATATGAAGGTCATCAACAAAGAGGGGCGCACGATGGTGGACGACGTGTCTTTCGAGATAGACGGCGGCGAGATACTGGGCATCGCGGGCATTTCGGGCAACGGCCAAAAGGAACTTCTCGAAGGCATCGCGGGCTTGCAACCCATGGCCGCGGGCGAAGTCATTTTCCACAACCCCAAAGAAAACAGGCCCGTCACCTTCTTCCACAACGACCTCAAACAGATCAAGGCCAAAGCGGAGGCGGGTATGTTCCACTATCCCGACGGCAACAGAGTGGTCCTCAAAGGCATGAGCAACAAAGACATCGTCAAGTTGGTCAACGACGAGCAGATATTGTATTATGAGGATGAGATCATCAACCTCAAAGACAAGACTCCCCGCGAGATACAGGAACTGGGCATCAAACTTTCCTTCGTGCCCGAGGATAGACTGCACATGGGTTTGGTGGCCAGTATGAGCATCGTGGACAATATGATGCTTCGCTCCTACCGCAAGGGCAAATCCATCTTCGTCAACCGCAAACGTCCCAAACAGTTGGCCGACGACATCATCCGCGATCTCGAAGTGGTGACGCCCTCCGACCAGATCCCCGTGAGACGCCTGTCGGGCGGCAACGTGCAGAAGGTGCTGGTCGGGCGTGAGATCGCCTCTTCGCCCAAGGTGCTGATGGCGGCGTACCCCGTGCGCGGTTTGGACATCAACAGCAGTTACACCATCTACAACCTACTGAACGACCAAAAGAAGAAGAACGTGGCCGTTTTGTTCGTAGGCGAGGACCTGGACGTTTTGTTGGCGCTCTGCGACCGCATCCTGGTGCTGTGCGGCGGCAAGGTGTCGGGCGTGGTGGATGCAAGACATATCACCAAAGAAGAGATCGGTCTACTGATGACCAAAGTACCCGATGAACCCCAAATGTACCGCTATGCGGCTATCGAGAAAAAGGAGGGCGAAGACAATGACTAAAACTCGTACCAAACACGTCAGGGAGCCTTTGGTCCACCTTACTCGCCGCCTGAACGTCTCGAAACCGTACGCCTGGGGCATCCGTATCGGCGCGTTCGTGCTGTCCATTTTGGCGTGCGCCATTGTCAGCATGATATTGAGCAAAAACGTTACCTTTGGTATGTTCTTCAAGTATCTATTCAAGGGGGCGTTCGGTACGACCAAGATGACCGAGGCGCTTATCCGCGAGGTTGCCGTGCTGTTGCTGCTGGCTTTGGCCGTGACGCCTTGCTTCAAAATGCGCTACTGGAACATAGGCGGTGAAGGACAGGCAATGATGGGTGCTTTCGGATGTGCCTTGATCATTTCGTACTGCGCGGGTAAGATGTCGGTGGGCGGCGTCATCGTGCTGTCTTTCCTGACGGCGATCGCGTTCGCCATGGCGTGGGCGCTTATTCCCGCCTTGTTCAAGGCCAAGTGGAACACCAACGAGACCTTGCTCACGTTGATGTTCAACTATATAGCGATATGCCTGGGCGCTTTCCTCATCAAGAAAGTGAGCCCCAAGGGAACGGGCATTCTCAATTTCACCACGGGCACGCTGGCGTCTGTGGGCGTCAACGACGTGTGGCTCATCTTTGCGGTGGGCGTGGCGGTTACCGTATTGATGTTCGTCTATTTGAGTTACAGCAAGCACGGCTACGAAATCACCGTCGTGGGCGAAAGTCCCAACACCGCAAGATACATCGGTATCAACACCAAAAAGGTCATCATCCGCACGCTTGCCTTGTGCGGCGCGATGGGCGGCCTGGTCGGCTTCCTGCTTGTGTCGGCCAAGGACGCTTCGTTCTTGTCGGACAACACCGCGCAGTCCACCATCGCGGGCAGAGGTTTTACCGCCGTGCTTATTTCGTGGCTCGCGCAGTTCAATCCTTGGGCGATGGTGTTGACGTCGTTTTTGGTCGTGTTTATCAACCGCGGCGCCAACAACGTAGGCAGTTATGCGAGGCTTGGCAACAGTTATGCGTCGATGATGGTGGGTATATTCTTCTTCTTCATCATCGCCACCGAGTTCTTCATCAACTTCAAGATCAATTTCCGTTCCCGTGCGGAAATCGCGCGTGAACCCGACGATTTGGCAGAGAATCCGCCTAAGGCAGAGGAGCAGAGTGCATCTCTCGCGGTAGCGGCGGAAGAGGTCAAGCCCACGGGCGAAGAAGCATAAGGAGGACGCTATGAATTTCATTATCATTATCAAACAAGCCATTCGTTTCGGCGTCGTGTTCCTCTACGGCTCTACGGGCGAGACCATCGTGGAAAAATCCGGCCACCTCAACCTCGGCATCCCCGGCATCATGTGCTTAGGTGGCGTGGGCGGCAGCATGGGCGCCTACTGGGCGTACAAAGCCCTGTATCACGGGGCGCAAACGCCGCATTTGGGCTGGGTAGCCGCCGTCGTCATCTTTTCGGCCATCGCCATGGCGCTGATATTCGGCGGCGCGGGCGGCCTGTTGTACGGATTGTTCACCATCACCATGCGTTGCAACCAAAACGTCACCGGTCTTACCCTCACCACCTTCGGCGCGGGCGTGCTGGGTTTTTGGGGTACGCAAATGGGCGACAAAGAAATCAGTTTTGCACCCGTCAGCCGTTTGGCTTTTACCAAGGCGCTGTTCTTCTTCAACGGCAAAGTGCCGGATGATTGGTTCAGCACGATATTCCTGTCGCACGGCGTGTTGGTGTATCTCGGCATTCTCATCGCCATTTTGGTGGCTATTTATATCAAGTTTACCCGTTCGGGTTTGGCCATGCGCGCGGTCGGAGAAAATCCCGCCGCGGCGGACGCCGCCGGCATCAACGTCATCGCGCACAAGTACGTGTCCTGCGTGGTGGGCGCGGCCATCGCCGGCATCGGCGGCGCGTTCTATCTTTTGGACTGTACCCGCGGCTCGTTGGAGTACGTCATCGACGCGATGGGCTGGCTTGCGGTCGCTTTGGTCATCTTCTCGCTGTGGCGTCCGGGCATCGGCATTTTCGGCTCCTTCATTTTCGGCTTCCTCTACATTTTGCCCCAGTACATAGAGGGCGTGGCCCTGGCCGAGAAAGAGCTCCTCAAAGTCATTCCCTACGCGGCTACGGCTTTGGTCCTCATCGTCATCAGTTTCTTCAACAAGCGCGAGACGCAACCCCCCGCCTGGCTCGGGTTGCCGTACTTCCGCGAAGACCGATAGTCTTCGACGAAGAGAGTGCGCGGCCGTCGGTCGCGCACTTTTTTCGCGGTATATATCTTGCGGGAAAGTATAGACAAACCTATAGGTTTGCGGTATAATGGAAGCAATAATGGGGGAGTGTGCCCCAAGGAGACGGATATGAGATATTATTTGGGTATAGATATAGGCGGCATGAGCATCAAAGTCGGCGTTGTGGACGAAGAGGGCAACATTCTCGCCAAGTGTACGGACGTGACGCCCATAGGGGACGTAGACGCCGCCGTCCGCGTGATGGACAGGTTGTGTCGGCAGGTCGCCATAGACGCCGAGATACGCTGGGACGAAATAGACGGCGTGGGTGCGGGCGCACCCGGCACCGTGTGCGACGGCGTAGTGACCTACGCCACCAATTTGGGGTGGTACGGCGTGCCTTTGGCCGACCGTCTCAAAGAAGCGATGGGCAAGACTGCGGCCGTCGGCAACGACGCCAACTGCGCGCTGTTGGCCGAATGGCGCTTGGGCGCCGCGCGCGGCAAGACCAACGTGGCGATGATCACCCTGGGCACGGGCATAGGCACCGCGTTCGTGACGGACGGGCACCTTCTATTGGGAAACGGCTCCGCTTCGGGCGAGGGCGGCCATATTCGCGTCAAACAGTTGGGGCGCAAGTGCAGTTGCGGCAGAGAGGATTGTTGGGAATTGTACGCTTCCGCTTCGTCTTTGCTCGAACGCACCCGCGAATTGATCGCACGCGAGCCGCAGGGGCAATGCGCCCTCATCGCCCGCAAAAAGGGCAAAGTGGACGGCTTCGTGCTGTTCGAGGCCATCGAGGCGGGCGACCAAGCCGCCGAGCGCGTTTTGCACGATTTCCAGGTGGACGTGGCGGACGGTCTCGCCAATATCGCCAATTTGCTGCGCCCCGAGGTGATCGTGATGGGCGGCGGCATTTGCGCGCAGGATAGGCTCGTCGCGCCTCTGGAAGAAATGGTCAACGCCCGCACCTTGGGCGGCGCCAATAATCCGCACGTCTACGTCGTCAAACCCCGCTTCTTCAACGACGCGGGCATCGTGGGCGCGGCCGCGCAGGTGATGCCATGAGTCTCGACTATTCGAGCGTCTGGGCGCGGGTAGACAAGCCCGCGAGATACGTGGGCGGGGAGTATAACTGCCCCACGATGACCAAAAAGGGCGTGCGCTTTTGCTTTTGTATGCCCGACCTCTACGAGGTGGGGATGAGCAATTTGGGGCTTCGGCTTCTCTATCATCGCATCAACGATATGGACGGAGCGGAGTGCGAGCGCTGTTTTGCGCCCGCGTTGGATTGTGCGGCGCTTCTTAGGGAAGCGGGGCTTCCCCTGCCGTCCATCGAGACCAAAACGCCCCTTGCGGAGTTCGACATGGTGGGGTTTTCGGTGCAATACGAAATGCTGTACTCGAATATCCTCTATATGCTCGACTTGGCGGGCATACCTTTCTACGCCAAAGACCGTGACGAACGCTATCCCATTCTCATCGCGGGCGGGCCTTGCGCCGTCAACCCCGAGCCTTTCGCCGACTTTTTCGACATAGTGGACATAGGCGAGGGCGAGGAGATGCTGCCCGAGATCATAGAGGTTTACCGCAAGCACAAAAACGACCCCGTAGGCTACGACAAGATGGCGTTTCTGCGAGAGGTAAGCACCGTAGAAGGGGTATACGTACCCCTGCTAAACACGCCAAACGACCGCAAAACGGTCAAGAAACGCTTTTTGGACGACTTCGAGACGGCCTACTATCCCGCCGATCAAATCGTCAGCAACATCGAGATAGTGCACGACCGCGCGATGGTCGAACTCTATCGCGGGTGCGCCAACGGGTGCCGCTTTTGCCAGGCGGGCTTTTACTACCGCCCTATGCGCTACCGCAGTGCCCAAAAGGTGGCGGAGATTTGCCGCAAGGTCATAGACGGCACGGGATACGCCGAGATCTCGTTGGGCAGTTTGTCCACGGGCGACTACCCGTATCTGCGCGAGTTGCTGCGGGATCTCAAGCCCGACGTCGAGCGGCGGCACGTCAATTTGGCCCTGCCGTCCCTTCGTCTCGACACGTTCGACGGGGAGTTCTCGGAGGGTTCGCGCAAGTCCTCGCTGACCTTTGCGCCCGAGGCGGGCACGCAACGGCTACGCGACGTCATCAACAAGAATATCACGGACGAGGATATCGTTCGCTCCATGACCTTTGCCTTCCGTCAAGGGTACAACAGTGTCAAACTCTATTTTATGATAGGGTTGCCCACCGAGACGGACGAGGACCTGTTGGGCATCGCGGACACTTGCCGTCGCATACGCGGCGTATATCGCGCCGAGACGGGGCGAAAGGATATCACCATATCCGTCAGTTGCAACGTGCTGATTCCCAAGCCCCTGACGCCTTTTCAATGGGAAGCGCAGATCGACACCGAGGAGATGCTCCGCAGACAACTGCTGGTCAAAAACGCGCTCCGCGAGGTGAAGGGCGTCAGTTACCACTACCACGACAACACGGTCAGCGAGTTGGAAGGCATTTTCGCGCGCGGCGACCGCAAATTGGCGCCGGTCATCGAGCGTGCCTACCGAATGGGCGCGTGCTTCGACGGCTGGACCGAGCATTTCAAGTACGACGTGTGGAAAGAGGCCCTAAGGGAGTGCGGCATCGACGAGCGCGTCTATCTGGACGCGCAGCCCTTGGATAAGCCCCTCGCTTGGGAGTTCGTGGACTGCGGCGTCAGCCGCCGCTACTTGTTGCGCGAGCGCGAGCGGGCCTATCAAAATCAAACTACCCCGAGTTGCAACAAGGGTTGCCAAGGGTGCGGTTGCCGATGCAAAATCGTCCGAGACGGGGGTGCGGAATGATCACGTTGAAGTATTGCAAAGAAGACGCCTTGGTGTACACCTCGCATATCGACCTATTGCGCTTGGTCGAGCGCACCTTGCGCCGCGCCGACGTGGACGTGCGATTCAGCCAAGGCTACAACCCCCATATGCTGGTCAATCTCGGCATCACCTTGCCCTTGGGCGTGGGGAGCCGATGCGAATATTTCACGGCGGACGCCGAATGTACGCCCGACGACTTCCTTGCGCGCTACAACCGCGCTTGCCCCGCAGGGCTTCGGGGGCTTGCCGCCTGGCAGGTGGACAAAAACCCCAATTTGGCGGGGACGGTGGCGGCGGCCGATTACCGCATAGCGGGCGACGTGGGCGACAAAGCCGCCGCTTTACGGGCCGTTGCTCTGCGGCGTAGTTACGTCATCGACTACCCGTCCAAAAAGGATCCCGCGGCCCAAAAAGACGTGGCGCCCCTTCTATACGCCTTCGCGGCGGACTGTGGCGGTGTGGACGTGCGTATGGCGGCGGGCAACGTGACCGTGCGGCCGCAACTTTTGGTGGACGCCATGGCCAAGGAGTTCGGCGTAGCCTTCCGCGAGGGGGGCGTGGTGCGCCTGCGGCAATACGTGCGTGGTGCGGACGGTGCTTTCGTCGACGTGGACGCGCTGTTGGACGGCATAGCGCACGCCAAGGCCTATGTTTGACAGCCTGTGGTTGAGCCCCAAGGCGGGGCGTTACGCCTATTTTGCGGGCGGCAAGTTGTGGCAAGCGGACGCGCTCGCGTCGGCGGCACCCATCTTTCGCGTGCGTGTAACGCGCGCCGCTCCCGCGCTCAAAGGCGCGTTTTGCGACGCGGGCGACCGTTCGGTATTGCTGTCCTGCGGCAAAGAGCCCGTTCCCGCGGTGGGCGAGTACGTCTACGTGCAGGAAGAAGAGGCGGCCTCGGGCACCAAGTTGGCGGTGTGCGGGCTTCATCCCGTCTTGGCGGGCGATTATGTGCTGTACTATCCCGATAGAGCGGGGCTGCGGTTCGCCAAAGCGTTGTCCCAAGAGGTGCGCACGGCGTGCACGGCGGCTTTCCCCGAAGGGGTGGGGTGCTTGGTACGCACCTCGGTAGGCGTGCAAGACGTGCCCAAGGCGCTCGAAGAATTGCACGCCATACAGGCGCTATGGTACGAAAAAAACCGATACGTAGGGGTAGGATTGGTGCACAAAGGCGCGGTGGACTACCGCAGATATATGCGCGCCGCGAGGGAAACGACGACGGACGACCAAGCGCTTGCCGAGCGGTACGGATTGCGCTACGCCCCCGACCTCGCCCTTCGCTTCGAGCGCGAAGTGGATCCCGTGTTGGCGGGGCTTCACCGCGTGGTGACGGCGGGCGACGTGGAATTGGTCGTCGAGAAGACCGAAGCCGCTTGGGTGGTGGACGTCAACGGCAAAGGCCACGCCCTCGATACGCCCGACGGCAACGCCGCCTTGGCGGTCAACCTGACGGCGGGCGAGGAGATACTGCGGCAGATCAACCTCAGGAATATGACGGGTATGATATTGGTGGATTTCGTGTCCATGCCCGCCAAATACAACGAAACGTTGATGGCGGCCTTGCGCAAAGCGGCCGAAACGGACGAACGACTGCGCGTCGTGGATATGACGGCGCTGGGCGTCGTCGAAATGACGAGAAGTCACAGATAAGGAGGAACGATGGAAAAGACGAAAAGAAGCAAAAGCGATATTGCGACCACCGTTTTGTGGGTGTTGGCCCTCGCGTGCATGGTGGCGGGCGGCGTGATGATCATCGTGGGCAGTCGACCCTTGCGAGAATATATCACCGCCCTGTTGGGCGCCGCATTCAACGGCGGCGGGTTGCCCGATACGCCCACGTTGCACGATTTCGGCGTGGCCATCGGCGGCATCGTAGTGCTACTCGCGGGCATTGCCTTCGTGTACGCCGCCAATATCGTCAAGAAAAACGCCCGTCGCGCCCAAGCCGAAGAGGCCAAAAACGCGCAAATGCTCATGCAACTCAACCAAGGGTACGTCAAGGACGAAGCGCCCGCCGAGGAAACGCCCGCGGACGAAACGCGCTACGCGCATTTCTGTTTCCGTTGCGGCAAGCCCATCGAAAAAAAAGAATACAACTATTGTCCCTATTGCGGCACCACGGTGGCGCGGTTGGATAGGGAGATGGCCGATTTGGCACAGCCTATCGACACCAAGGATATAGAGGTGACGGACGAGCCCATGTGGGGCAGAATGCCCGTCGAAGAGGGGCAGAACGCCCCCAAAGCGCCGCGCAAGTGCTTGTATTGCGGCAACGAACTGAAAGACGGAGAGGAGGCCTGTCCCATTTGCGGGCATAAAATGAGATATGAGTAAATTCGTATTGTATGCAAGGATAGACGGGGGATGGGCGGATTTTGCCGAGTTCGACGACAAAGAGGGCTTCGTCGCCTCGATCGAGCGCTATTTCGATATGAAACGCGCGGAAGGCAAGGAATTGGATGACGCGGACGCGGTATTGGGCTTGTTTGCGGGCCCCTGCCTCGTGTTGCGCAAGAAATTCGGCCTCGTCAAGCGCGCGTTGAGCCGTCACAGTGAGATCGGCTTCGCCGCCGAGTTGGCGGACGCCATAGACGCCGCCAAAGGCGAGGGCGCCGACGCCGTGGGTTGGGGCGCGGACGATATGGAAGACGTACCGCCGTACGATTTCGGCGATATGGTCGTATAGGGGGAAATATGAAGAGAACGATATGGATTTTGTTGACGGTATTGCTGGTAGCCGCCCTCGCCGCGACGTTCGCCGCGTGCGATTTGGTGGACAAAGTGCTGCAAAAGGCGGAGCAGATCGTCGAAGATATGGAAAAAGAGGCCGAAAAGGCCGAACAAGAAGAAAACGGCGGCCAAACGGACGCCTCTGACCCCACCGACGGCACGGGTACCAACGCGCAAAACGGCGGTCAAAGCGGGCGCACCGAGGACAAGACGGACGTCGAGGCCAAGACGGGCGACGTGGTGCTGGAGGAGGGAGATTTGAGTTTCCACTTCCTCACGCTGGGCAACAACCGCACGGGCGACAGCACCTATATCAAGATAGGGGACGTGGATATTCTCATCGACGCGGGTAGCCGTCAAAACTCCGCCGCCACCATCATCGAGTACGTCAACCGCTACTGCACGGACGGCAAGTTGGAGTACGTCATCGCCACTCACGCCCATCAGGATCACCTGACGGGCTTCTACGGATTGAAGGGCAAGGACGGCAACTACGCGGGCGTGTTGCACGCCTTCGACGTGGGCACCATCATCGAGTTTGCCCGCACCAACGCCACCTCGGGCGTGTACACCAACTACTGCGCGGCGCGTGATTACGCGGTGACGAAAGGCGCCAAAGCCTACACCGCTTTGGAGTGCTGGAACAACCAAAAGGGCGCGCAACGCAGTTATACGCTGGCCGAGGGCGTGACGATGGACGTGCTGTACCAAGACTACTACGAGAAGGACAGTTCGGACGAAAACAACTACTCGGTATGCGTGATGTTCAACTACGGCGACAGCCACTACCTTTTCACGGGCGACCTCGAAAAAGAGGGCGAGAGCAGTCTCGTGGAGAAAAACGAATTGCCGCATTGCAAGTTGTTCAAGGGCGGCCATCACGGCTCCTACACGGCCAACACCGCCAAATTGATGCAGGCCATTCAGCCCGACGTGGTGTGCGTGTGCTGTTGCTGTGGCTCCAAGGAATATACTTCGGTCAATGAAAACACCTTCCCCTCGCAGGCTTTCTTCGACCGCGTGCTGCCCTACACCGACCGGATCTTCGCCACCACGCTGACCGAGTTCGTGCCCTCCGAGGACGACGATGACGAATTTGACGAGGTGGCCAAGGATATGAACGGCAACATCGTGGTGGTGACCGATGGCGCCACGCTGTCCGTCAATTGTTCGGGCAACGCCACGCCCGTACCCTATACCGAGTGGTTTGCCTCCAATCGCACCTGGCCCGAGGGCGCGCGCGCCTTGTACGACAAGCCCGTCGAGGGGCAGAACGAGCAAAGTCCGCCCGCCGAGGGTGAGCAGCAACCCGCCGAGGGCGACGGACAAGAGCCGCAAGCGGGCGGGGGCGGCGAAGCGTAACGACGCACCCGAAAAGGAAGTTCACGCTTTGCGTGAAACGCAACCCAAACGAAAGGAAAACGCACGACAAAACGCTTCGCTCGATAGGGCGAAGCGTTTTCGTATGCGCCGGCTATGCCGACGCGATCGCTCTTGGTCGTTGCTCTATCCCGCCACCACTTAGCGATTTTCACGCAATGATCGGTTGCTTTTGCCAAATCGCGCAAAAAGCCCGAGAAAACGCGGCGGCAATCAATTTCGGTATCGACAAACGCGGGATTATTTGCTATAATAGACGTATTCCACGCTGTAGGAGAAATGCGTATGTGGTTGTCTATTTTGGCTTTTGTGATCAGTCTCGTGCCGTCTGTGTTGATCGTCGTATGGATGTTCCGACGGCGCAAGGACGATTTGGCATACAAAAAAGGGTGTAAGAGCGCGTTGATACGGGGCTTGGTCTCGGTGTTGCCCATCTTGCTCGTTTCGGGCGCGCTGTATCTCGCCACCAGGGTTTTCAAATGGGCGGGGATAGCGGATATGCCGCCTTTGCTCTATGCGGCAATCTACAATTTCATCGTATTGGCGTTTGCCGAGGAATTGGTCAAGTATCTCTCGTTTCGCTTTTTGCTCAAAAAGAAGAGGGGCAACTATTCTTGGGCGGACGTGGTGGCCTTTATGGTCATTATCGGCACGGCTTTCGGCCTTGTCGAAGATATACCGTACGCTATCGGCGCCAACGTCATGACGATGTTTGTCCGCGGCCTCACGATGGGGCACGTGGGCTACGCGCTCATCATGGGTTGGTTCTATGGCAAAAGATTGCAAACGGGCAAAAAAGGCTATGACGTATTGGCCTTTTTGGTGCCGTGGGCCATTCACGGGTTGTACGATTTTTCGCTGTCGCAAGAGTTGATGGCCGTCAACGAAAACTTTATGTTCTTGGGCTTGGGGCTTGCGGCGTTGAGCCTTGCGCTACTCATCGTGATGATTTGTTTCTTCGTGCGGGTGCGCAAACGCAACCTCGAAAAGTATTTGACGCCCGTGATCTTCGCCGCGGAAACGGTTGAGGGCACGGAAGAGACCGAGGACGGAGCGGAAAGTCCCTCCGCAACCGAGGCCACGACCGAAACGGCCCAAACCGAAGTCGCCGCCGAGGCGGAGCCGTCGGCGGACGACGGGACGAACGACGTTCCCCGTGGCAATGGGGACGGCGGCACGACGGAATAGCGCGTATTATCGGGGGAAGGGCGGCGGTATGAACGAGGTCAAGACGACGTTGAAGAGAATGGCGGTCTACTATTTGCTGTTGGCCGTCAATATCGTTTTTTCCTTGGAGTTTTTCAATCGCCATTTCCCTGTTCGCAACCTTCCGACTATCTATTTGTTGGTGCTGTCTGTGTGTTTGGTGCTATACTACGCGCATCGCGTCACGCCTACGGGCGACCTGGCGGTCTTGATAAAAGGGCTGTCCGTTATGGGGCTTTTGCTGATATTTTTGCGCGGCGTCAAATACAGCGCGTTCGCCGAGGTGGGGGCGCTGGCGCGGCACACTTGGTATCTCTATTACGTGCCCATACTGCTGCTGCCGCTGTTTTTGTTTTACGTTTCGCTGTTGGTTTCGTCCAAGGAGCGCGCGCACATTCCCAAGGCCTGGTATTGGACGCTCGCGCTGACCGTCGCCCTCGTCGTATTGGTGCTGACCAACGACCTGCATCGACAGGTGTTTGATTTTCGGGCGGATTTTGCGAATTGGGACGGGGATTACACGCGCGGCTGGCTGTTTTACGTGCTTACCGCGTGGCAATTCGTTCTGTATCTCGCCGCCATCGTCGTTTTGGTGGTCAAATGCCGCGTGGGCGACGCCAAAAAGAACGCCTGGCTCATTGCGATCCCGTTGGCGTTGGGCGTGGTGATGTATGCGTTGCTGTTCGTCGATACCATCGTTATCGAGTTTCCCGAGGCGCACCTCTTTACGGTGGCCGTCGTGTTGGAATGCTGTATGCAGTTGGGGCTTATCCCCACCAACACCGACTACGGCAAACTCTTCCGCAACCTATCCATCTCGGCGCAGATCACCGACCGCAAGGGCACGCCCGTGTACGTGTCGGCGACGGCAACGCCCCTTTCCGTCGAACGATTTACCCTGCCCGAGGGGGCGCGTATCGGTGAGCATACGGTGCTGCACAAAATGGCCATATCGGGCGGCTACGGTTTTTGGCAGGACGATATGACCGCGCTCGACCGATTGAACGACGAATTGGCCGAAGCGAAGGAAGGCTTGGCCGAAGAGGTCGAACTGATACGCCTGCGCAACGAACTTCGGGCAAAACAAACCAAAATCGAACAACGTACGCGGGTGTACGACGCCATCGCGCGGCGCACGCAACGGCAATCCCAGACCATTTCGCGCTGGGCCGAGGCGGCTCGCTCGTGCGACGACGTGGCCGTAAAAGACGCGTATCGCCGCCGCGTCACCTTTTTGGGCGCGTATATCAAGCGGTACGCCAACCTGATGTTGTTGGCCGAAGAAAGCGACTGCGTTGAGGTGGGCGAATTGGGGCTTTCGGTGTCCGAAACCTTGCGCTATCTCAACTACTGCGGCATTCCGTCCGAATATATCGGCGGCACCGTCGGTAGGGTGCCGTCCGCGGCGGCTCTTGCCGTGTTCGAGGCGTTCGAGTGGCAGGTGGAAACCAATCTCGCCCGCCTTGCGGGCGTATTCGTCAATTTATCCATAGGGGAGCGCGTGCTCTTCAAAGCCGCATTGGAAAACGCCGCCGAAGACCTTTCGCCCGAAGCGGCGGAAAAACTGCGCGCGGCGGGGGTGACGTGGGAAAGCAAGCGCGAGGACGACGTGACCTACGTTTGCTACGCTTTGCCCAAAGGAGAAGAGCCATGAGTCCGTTTGCCTCGTTGACCGCGCTCGAACGGGCGTTCTTCGCCCTTTGGTCTCTTTTGTTGTGCCTCGCGTATATCGTCGTGGCGGTGCTCGGCGTGCGCAAGAAGCGCTATCGCTTCACCGTGACGGCGTTGCCGACTTTTGCGCTTGCCTACTTCGCGTGGCAAGTGATATTCGATTTCGCTTTGGACGGGCGGGGCATCGAATCGGCCGCCGCCGTCAGCCGTACCTTGTGCGCCCTGCCGTGGGGCGCGTGGTGCGGCGCTTTGGGTGCGCTCACCGTGGTGGCGTGCGTGCTGGCGGCGTTCTACCTTCGCTATGCGAAAACGTCCATAACGCCCGACGCCATCAAGGACTACCTCGACCGTATCCCGTGCGGCGTGTGCTGTTGGCTGGACAACGGGCGCGTGCTGTTTTCCAATATTTGCATGAACGAGTTGTGCGTGGCGTTGACGGACGGGCCTTTGCGCAATGGTAATTCGTTCGCCGAGGCCGTGGCGGGCGGGCTGAAAGAGGCGGACGGCAAAATGTGGCGTTTCGCGTGCCGCGAGGTCGTCTACGGCGGCGAGCGTATGCGCGAAATGATCGCCTCGGACGTGACCGCAGAGTACGCCAAAACCCAAGCGCTCGAAAAGGACAAGGCCGAATTGTCGCGTATCAACCGCGAACTCAAAGAATACACCCTCGGCATAGACGAAACCGTCCGCAGGCAAGAGATATTGCAGGCCAAAGTGAACATTCACGACGAGATGAACCGTTTGATGCTCACCACCGTGGCGGCCGAAGACGGGGACGCGGCGGCCATGGACGCCATCTTCGCCTTGTGGGAGCAGAACGCCCTTTTGCTGTGTATGGACGCGGAAGACGCGGCGGACGAGGTGGCCTCGGCGCGTATCGAGGCGCTGGCCGAAGCGTTGCGTATTCGGTTGACGTGGGCGACGGACGTGCCCCTTTCGCTCGACGAGGGGCGGCGCGGACTGGTGTATACGGCCGCGCGCGAAGCGTTGGCCAACGCCGCCAAGCACGCCCACGCTACCGAGATGGCGATCGCTTTCGACGAAACCGAGGATGGCGTAGACTGCCGCTTCGTCAGCGACGGCGTAATGCCACAAGGCGCGGTGACCTTTACGGGCGGATTGGCCAATCTGGCGCGGCTGGCCGAAAAAGAGGGCGCGGCGGTATCCGTTGCGGTGGGCGAACGCTTCACGCTTTCGGTGCGGTTTCCCCGTGAAAAACAGCCGAACGGCTGATGCGTCGCCCGCGGGCGGTGTGGTAAAATACCAAAAAGGAGGTGCGGAATGGCGTACAAAGTGCTGATCGTAGAGGACCAGGATATACCGCGGGAACTCTTTGAGATTTACGTTAGGGCAAGCGAGCGATTCGAGCATCTCTTGTCCACCTCCAACGCGTCGGCTGCACTCGCGGTGTGCCGCAACAACCAAGTAGACCTCGTGTTGATGGACGTGATGACCGAGTTGGAGCACAGCGGGTTGGACGCGGCCGAGGAGATCAAGCGGCAATTCCCCCATATCAAGATTATCGTCGTCACCTCTATGCCCGAATACTCTTGGCTGTCGCGGGCGCGGGCCATCGGCGTGGATTCGTTTTGGTACAAGGACGGGCAGAAAAACAGCCTTCTTGACGTGATGGAGCGCACGATGGCGGGCGAGCGTATTTACCCCGACGAAACGCCCCTCATCCGCATAGGCAACGCCACCAACCACGAGTTCACCGAGCGTGAGTTGGACGTGCTCAAGGAGTTGACTACGGGCGATACCAACGCCGAGATCGCCGAGCGGTTGTTTATCTCGGTGGCCACGGTCAAGAGCCATATCCAGCACCTGATGGAGAAGACGGGGTTCAAAACCCGCACCGAGTTGGTGTCCGAGGCGCGCGGATTGGGCATCGTCATCAAGGACAAGCGGGAAGGGTAGCGCGCCGCAAGGCGAGGTTGCCCGAGACTTCGCGATAGAAAGCCCCAAAGGGATTTGAGAGATACCTCAAAGAGGAATGCGAATAGAGAGCGGTGCGCGGTAGCGCCGCTTTTTTCGTATCCGCGCGGCGGTGTTTGCGGAATAAACGCGGCGAATATCATTCTATCGGCTGATGCGGGCGGATTTTTATTTTGATACAATATAATCGGAACAACAGTTTTATATTTCCCCGCGCGTAAGCGTAAAGAAAAACAACAAATCAAACTTAGCAAATCAACAAGGAGCGTGTTTTATGAAAAAAAGAATGCTATTCGTTATCGTTGCCGTTATGATGGCGTTGGTCGTGGCCCTCGCGGCCTGTGAGACCGACATCAACAACGGCAAAATCGACGTGGATCCCGAAATCCTCGATCAACTGCCCTGCACCGTAGAGGTGACGGGACTCGAAGAGGTGACGGGCACGGCCAAGGTCGCGCTGCCCGACAAGACGGCGGAAGCGGCGGCTTTGGCGGCGGTCAAAGAGACCTATTATGTGGCCGAAGGCGCTACCACCTACGCGGTGGATGTCAAGA
Organism: Clostridia bacterium; assembly: GCA_017394805.1. Classification (NCBI taxonomy): domain Bacteria; kingdom Bacillati; phylum Bacillota; class Clostridia; species Clostridia bacterium. Next base: position 19,956 of record JAFPXC010000004.1, read on the forward strand.
TCGAAAAGGACGGCAAAGAGGTGAAGGTCGGCAAGCCCGTCACCGTGTCCATCGAACTCAAAAACCCCGCGTTGCCCCTGGACCAATACGAGGTGTTCCACGTGCACGACGGCAAGGCCGAGCAAGTGGTCTTCCGCGTAGACGGCAACAAGATCGTCGTCACGGTGGACAACTTCTCCATCTTCGTGGTGGTGCCCGCCCACGTCCACGCCTACGGTGATTGGACGACCGAGGCAGAAGCGGATTGTGCCAATCCCAAATACGAGCAGCGTGTGTGCGTATGCGGCGCGAAAGAGACCAGAACGGTGGGCGAAGCCCTCGGTCACACGGACGAAAACAAGGACGAACTTTGCGACCGTTGCGGCGCGAGTTTGCACGTCCACGCCTATGGCGCGTGGCGCGTAGCGACCGAACCTACCTGCACCGAGAAGGGCGTTGAAGTGCGCGAATGCGCTTGCGGCGCCAAGGAAACGCAAGACGTTGAGGCCCTCGGTCACGACAAGACGCATCACGAACTCGTGCCCGAGACCTGTACCGAGGACGGCAACGTCGAATACTTTACCTGCGCGCGTTGCGGCAAGGTTTTCCTTGACGCGGAATGCACCGAAGAGATAACTCTCGAAAGCACGGTCATCAAGGCTACCGGCCACGTGGACGCGAATGAGGACGGCAAATGCGATCTTTGCGGCGCGGCGATGGGCGAAACGCCCGAAGTGCCCGAAGCGCCTTGCGCCGTAGCGGCCATTGGCGCGAACGGCAGCGTGGTGACCGCCGACGTGCAAGCGTTGTCCGCGGCCGACGAAAAGGCGGCGATGGACAAGATAGCCGTGGAATACTATATCGACGAGGGCGCCACGGTCTACGCCGCGGACATCTCGGTCAAGGGTGCGACGGCGGGTAATGCGGTCCGCCTGAGCGTCACGCTCAAAAACCCCGCATTGTCCCTCGATCAATACGTCGTGTATCACGTTCTCCAAGACAGAGTGGACCAAATCGTGCCCACCGTCGACGGGGACGCTCTCGTCTTTATGGTCGATTCCTTCTCGCCCTTTATCTTCGGGCCCAAGCACTTGCACACCGCAAGCCCCGTCATCACCGAGACCCCCGCGGATTGCACCAAGGACGGCGCGGGCTACACCGAATGCGTCAAGTGCAAGAAGCTGCTGAGTACGGTCGTCATTCCCGCCCTCGGTCATATCGACGAGAACAAGGATGAAGTCTGCGACCGTTGCGGCGAGACTATGCACGAACACGTCTACGGCGAATGGGCCGTCACTGCGCTCGCCTCCTGCACCGAGAACGGCGAAATGCAACGCGAGTGCGCCTGCGGCGCGACGGAAACCAAAGTCGTGTACGCGCTCGGCCATATCGACGAAAACAAGGACAACTACTGCGACCGCTGCGGCGCGGATATGGACGTCATCTACACCGCGATGATCGGCAAGGTGTACGTCTTCGACCGCGTCACGGGCGATGGCATCGCTCAAGACGCCTACGACGACGCCTATGCCGGCGCGACCGTTTCCTTCTTCGCGGGGAAACACGCGGAATATCACACCTACAAAAACGTGCGCGGCTCGGTGGCTATAGACTACGAAGTGGTGCTTTGCGGCAATTATACCATCGTGGACGGCGTCATCACCCTCACGACCGTCAACCGCTACCTTGACGGCGAGCAATTCAACGGCTATCTGCCCACCGTCACCTTTAGCTACGACGACGCCGAGGACGAAGTGTCCATCGTGGCGGACGACGGCATGGGACACCAATTCACCTGCTACTTCGCCTACGACAGCGAAATCACCGCCACGCAGTATACCCCGCCCGCCTTGGCGGATAATTGGGACGCCGCCAAGATAGAGGCCGCGTTCAAACTCGCGGGAGCGGACAAGGATTACACCTTGCCCAAACTCGACTATGTGGACGAAATGACCGTGTCCGAGCCGGTGGACGCCGTCATCACGATCACCTGCCTGATGGCGTCCAAATCGAGCGGCTTCACCACCGCTTCCACCTACGTGAAAGGCCTTGCGAGCGCGTTCTACGCGTACAAACTCAACGATACCGACGGCTATCTCACCGCCAACAGCGAGTGCTTCTTCACCGCCAATGCGCAGTACGTGGGGCAAACCCCCGCCGTGATCATCACGGTCAGGCAATTCGCGCCCATGTATCCCGCCGCGGCCATCACCGCCTACCTCGAGGCCAACGAGATCACGGACGAGATCATTTCGTTTATGAACCAATGGGCCGTGGCGTACGAGTTCAGTTCGGGCAAGACGACGCAACTCGTCCTCAGCCTGCGCACGGACGCCGACGGAGCCGAGGTGGCCGCCACCTTGCGCAATAGATTGAAGACCGAAAAGGGCTATGACGACCTCACCGGCCCCGATGGCACCGTCTATCTGTCTTCGGCCAACAAGCAAATCGTCTTCACGGTCGTATCGGGCGAATCGCCCGCCGTGGAAGTGGTCTTCTTGGACGAGAGCGCGTTGCCCATTTTGAATTATCCCGCCGCGGCGATCGAGGCGTGGCTTATGGGCACGACGGACGACTTCGTGGAAGTTTCGGACGAGTTGGTCACCGAGTACAAACTCTATTACGAGCACGACGACAGTTACCGCGCGGACGTGTTGCGCGTGGTGGGTCTGTTGCCCAAAGCGGTGGACGGCGAGCCCATCGCGGACGCGTTCGCCGAGGACTTCGCTGCCGCGGGCTACAAGTACACTTCCTTCTTCATCCGTTTGAGCGAGGAAGATTCTCCCACGCCCGTGTTTGCCTGGGTTTCGGCCAACAAACAGATCGCGGTGCTTTTGTCGGGATTCAGCGCGGAGTATTTGCAGAATAACGGCTACGGCGGCGACTTCGCCTACTACAACGTGACCATCATCAACCTGACCACCATCGAGAACGCCAAAAAGTCCTTCCTCACCTCGTTGCTCGTGGACCATCAACTCGGGCAAGACGTGTACGACAAGGGCAGCGAGTTCGCCTTCCGCGGCAATATCGCGTTGGGCTACCGCGACGCGAACGATATCGGCACCGCCTACTATACGTTCAATTCTCAGTTGAGTTGGTTCTTCTCCGAGAGCCTGGACAACTACTTCGACTTCGACCTCGGCGCGGTGAATATGAACGAGGGCGGCGAATATACCGTGGGCGTCAGTTTCAAGGCCAATGCGGACATCAAGGGCACCTTCACCATCAAAGTCTTCGCGATGACGAGCATTACGGCGGAGTATAGCGGCGTGAAGAAGGACGGCAGACCCTACTACATCGGCCTGGCGATCCAATATACCTCGGAGGCCACCTTCAAGGGTAAATACACCGTCACGCGCCACTTCTCGGACGGCACCAGCAACACCGTAGCGGGTACCGAGTGCGACTTCAGCAAGGAAGACGTGGACGTCACCAAGGGTATTCAAAACCTCACCATCAGCCACACCTACAAGGGCGTCACCTGCACCTGCGACGTGGAGATAGGCGTGTATATGGGCTACAAATTCTCCGACCAGACCTCGTGGGACGTCACGGCGGACGGCGCCTACTTCGCTATCTACGCCATCGGCGGCTCCTATGGCGAGGGCACCTGGACGACGGTCAACCGCACCGAACGCGGTGACTTCGGTTCGGATCTGTTCGTGGATATGACCGAGTTCTATATCGTGCGCCTCAACCCAGCCTACGACGTCTTTGGTGAAACGGTCTACGGCCTCGACAGCGAGGGCGTGGTGTGGAATAAGTCCGCCGCCATCGGCGCCAACCAGACCTCGGGCACCTTTACCTTCCTCGGCTGAGCCGCAGGGTAGGGGGCTTGCCCCGCAAAACCGCGCCCACAGTGGGCGCACTTCAAACGAAAAAACCTCTTGCCGCATCGCAAGAGGTTTTTTATTGCATTCGTTTTCCAAAGCGTTGTGAACGATGCTCGGAAGCGCTCAGGCGCAGTTCGTGCGAGGATTTAGCGTGCAATCCGATACTGCTCCCATCCGTCCTTTTCGCCTATACATTGAAATCCGACCTTTTCGAGGACGTGTTGGCTACGGGTGTTTTTGAGGAGCGTATACGCGTACACCGTATCTACGTTCAGATTGTCGAAGGCGTATTCTATGGCCAGCCGCGCGATCTGCGTGCCGTATCCCCGTCCTTTCACCGAGTCGTTCTGCATGTGGAAGCCGAACTCGCATTGTCGTTTTTCTTCATCTATGTTTTTCAGTTGCACGTGCCCGATAGGCCGCCCGCCCATCATGGCCACCAACTCCAACCTGCCCGGTACTTGCTTGCGGTCATAAAAATTGTCGGCCCCTTCTTCGCTGTACGCGTAGGGGCGGAACGAACTTTCGTCCTCGCACGCGGCGGGGTCACTCTCGTGTTCGCGAAAGAACCGATGGCAAAGTTCTCTCGTCATAAAACAAAGGCTTATTTCTTCCACATTGATTCACCACACCTATAGATTAGGTTTATACGACTAAACTTCCTTTATAATAATTTGTTTTCCTATCTCTTTAGCATAATTACTTTCAAAAGCGCAGTATTTTGAATGTTTATAATTCTCAGAATCCACAATACGTTGCCCGATGCTTCTGCAAACCGGAATTTGTGTTATTGTTCACAGCTTCAGCACTGCGACGATCTCATCGCCGTCCATCTCGCCCGTCTCCTCAAAACCGAATGAGGCGTACAACTTTCTTGCTATCTCGTTCTCGGGTTCGTAGGAGATCCAGCAGAACTCCGCCTTGCCGCAGGGCCACGTCCTGATGAAATCGAGCGCAAGCTTCAGCGCTTCTCTGCCGTAACCACGGCCTTGATAACGCTTGTCGATCATAAAACGCCAGATCTCGTAATTGTCTTTTTCGACGCTCACTCCGTCCTGATCCGCGTTCTCACCGTAGCCTATCTGGATGAAGCCGACAAGCCGTTTGTCATTGTAGATTGCGAAAGGAAATACATGCCCGCCGCACATCATGGTAACATACGCTTCGGCAATGCTGTAACAGTTGCTCGCCACAAAGGGGTATTGAACCTTTTTTACCTTGAGTTCAAAGACGTCGTCAAAGTTCTCATAGGTAAGCTTTTCAAGATGTATCATAATGCTGACCTCCGTAAATTA
>JAFPXC010000005.1 GCA_017394805.1 Clostridia bacterium
AATGCACCGATTACGACTTCAAACAGGCGTTGGAAGTCAAAAAGCCCAAGAGTTGGCTCAAAAGCGTGTCGGCGTTTGCCAATACGCTGGGCGGGACTCTCTTTTTCGGTGTGACCAACGATAAAGTCGCCGTCGGCGTCGAGGATCCGCAAAGTCTCGGAGAAAAAATTTCCCAACTCATCAACGAGCGTATCAAACCCACGCCGATATACGTTCTCGGTAGCTTTATGGAAGACGGCAAAGCCATTGTGACCGTCAAAGTCTATGCCGGCACGTCCACGCCTTACTATTACGTTGCGGACGGCGTGCAGGAAGCCTATATCCGTAGTGGGAACGAATCCATCATCGCTCCACCGCATATTCTGAACGAATTGGTGTTGAAAGGTCTCAACCAAACCTACGACACCTTGAAAACCAACTATAAAAAGAGCGACTATTCGTTTACCTTCTTCGAGGCGACTTTCTATGATATTACGCGGACGAAGATCACCGAGAGCGATTATCTCTCGTTTAACCTCGTGGATAAGGACGGATACTTGACGAACGCCGGCGTATTGCTCGCCGATCAAAACATCTATACGCATAGCCGTATCTTCTGCACTCGTTGGAACGGACTGACCAAGACGTCTGTTAACGGCGAAGCGGTGGACGATAAAGAAATATCGGGCGGTCTGCTACAACAACTGTTTTCCGCGATGGAGTTTGTCCGCAACAACACCAAGAAGAAATGGCACAAATCGGGTATGACGCGCGTGGAAATGCCCGAGTACGACGAAGAAGCCGTGCGAGAAGCCATCGTCAACGGCATCATTCACAGGGAATATACCCGTCTCGGCGCAGAAGTGTGCGTCGATATCTACGACGACCGTCTCGAAGTCACCTCGCCCGGCTGCATGATGTCCGGCAAGATCATCGACAAAGAAGTGGACGACGTGGTCGCGTCCGAACGCCGCAATCCCGTCCTCGCAGACATCTTCGCCCGTATGAAGTTTATGGAACGCCGCGGCTCGGGATTGAAGAAGATCACCGACAACACCAACGCCCTCTTCAACGACGGCAAAAACCACGTCGAATTCTTCTCGGACAGGAACTACTTTAAGGTGACGATCCATAACGCTCTGTATGGTAAAAAACAAAAGGGCGCCAGTGTAAATGCCAATGTAAACGCCGGTGTAAATGCAGGTGTAAAATTGTCTGCAACACAAAAAGCAATTATACAGTTAATGCGAGAGAACACCCAAATCACAATAAAAGAAATGGCAAGCGCACTTGGCAAAAATGAGACAACGGTATCTAGGAATATAAGCCAACTGAAAGAAGCAGGCGTTGTTAAAAGGGTTGGATCGGATAAAACAGGACATTGGGAATTATATTAAATAGAATATACATAAACACAATCAGCAAAATTGAGGGATTGGCTAATGAAGAAAGAATGTGACATTTTTATTTGTTATAGAGGAAACAATAATGTGTTATTGCCAAAGTTATTTGCACAGTATATTGAAGGAATTAACAAAGACACATCAGATAAAAGAAATTATGGAAAAGTATGGTTTTCCGATTTAGAGACAAGTGGGAATTATGCAAATGAAGATGAGTTGTCCTCACTTATTAGTTCTGCAAAATATTTTGTCATGTTTCTTTTTTCGGGCTTTACAAATGGCTTTTTCGATGAAAGACAACAATTGAACCCGAAATGCATTACGGCAAAAGAATTAAAAGTTGCTGAAATAGTACGACAAAAGAGAAAGAATACCGATAACGAATTAGTCTTTATTAGCGCAAATATTAACGGCGAGTCTTTTAGTGAACAAGATGTCGCCAACATTCGTCGACTATTTGAACTCAACGGTATATTAAAAGATGATACAATAGATGCATTTACACAATTAAATAAAAACAATTTCGATTTAAGGCAAGGTGATGAACAAGCCTTTTTCGATCGCTTAATCGTGGGAATTACACCAAAGAATTACTCGAATATAAACAATTCGCAAGAAAACGTAGAAGTAGAATGGACTGCTGATTATGCGAGAACTTGGCATTCAATGAAAGCGCCGTCGCGTCCTTCTAAAAGCGAGCTAGAAATATATGGAGAATATTTCGAAATAGTAAAAAGGAAAAAATCGTCCACTATTGTTCCCAATGTTTTGATTTTGGGTTCAACTGTGGAATTTAGACAATTAGCCTATTCGAAAGGATTTAAGGTATATGTCATAGATTATAGTCGTGAATACTATGACGAAATTTCAACGGAAATAGATCCTAAAATAAAAGAAGAAGAATCCTTTATTTACGCTGATTGGCTTCAGATGGCAAGTATTTTTAGCCAGAATAAGACGATATTTGATATTATTATCGGTGATTTGGCCATAGGAAATGTGGCACCAAACAGTATCTCTGTATTTTTCTCTAACATAGAGCAAATACTGTCTCAAGAAGGCTATTTGTTGGGAAAAAGTGTTTACAAGTTTTCTAATTACTACAAAAGCCATGAACAAATAATAGCAAAACTTAAAGAAATTGCGGAAGACGAAAGAATAACAAAAGAATCTTTGTATGGTCATGTCATGTTTCCTTTGTCAATATTTGCTAGTCAACCTGTCCCCCGAGAAACAGGTTGTTATAAAATAGATTTTCAATCGTTGTATGGTACCGTGGGAAATTTTGTTAAAGATAATAAGGAAATAATATCTCCTTATGACAAATTTGATATATATTTGAAAGATGGTACTAGGTTTGACACTAAGATGCCCAAAAATTTCTATGTTTATAGTTATAAGAAAATTATAGAAACAATAGAAGAAAACAATCTGTATATCGATGATACAAGATATGGAACGGATGTTTTTAAAAATGAATTTCCACTTTTTATAATAAAAAAAGGAAAACCACAAGAAACTATTGTTTCGATGGAAAGTTTTATTGAACAAACTCCTACTGATATTAGAAAAGAATGGGATAATTCTATAACATCTCTTTTCTTTATACAATCCATTATATTGTGGGATGATGATAATGATGATGAAACTATTTTTCGATATATTGAAAAACTTATTTCAGAATCAAAAATACAAATAGATAAAAACTATAGGTACTATTTATCTGAAATTCCAATTGATAAGATGAAAAACGAGACTGCTGTTTTGTCAAAACAAGCTGCTTTATCTGATTCGCAAGAAGATGATTTGCAATTTAATTACACCTGTGGTTTGCTAATAAGTATTCTATTTAAACTAAAAAAAGTTGATAATTATTTGCTACGATTTGTCACACGTTCACTTTTTGCAAAGCTAAAAAACCTTTCTCTATGGGAACCATCACAAGCACCATGGATGTCAGCAAGAATATGTATATGTATGTTTCCAATGTATCAAGATTGGAGAAATGGAGTAGGATTAACAAAACAAGACGAAAACTATTTAAAGCGGTTGGAAAAAGTAGTTAAACAATTAGCAGATAGACGGAAAACAGGTGAGGAGTTTTGGGCTTCTGAAACAGGAAGTCATTTTGACACATCAGCTTTATGCTTGGAAGTTTTAAACTTATATAAAGAATATATTCCTGGATTAGATTCAAAAATTAAGGAGATTCTTGATATTCATGTTAATAATAATGTTATTAAAGAAACCTTTATAAGATTTCCTATAGGCGATTCCTTAATACAAGATGTTATTGACGAAAACACTATTAATGGAAAGTCGGCATACAAAAAACTGTGTGGAAGAATTAGTTGGTATTCTATTCTATACTTATTAGCAAATGAAAACGATAAACCAATTATTGCAACACAACTTAAAGCATTTTGTTATAAATTTAGGAACTCCTATATTTCTTTGTTGGAAAAAACGCACAATAAAGAAATCGCATTAGTTCCACAGATTATTTATTCTTTGAAAAGAACTGGAATTTTTTAATTGTTTTTGAGAAAACGATGAGGAACCTTGCTGAGTTGAGAGAATTAAGGGAGAATCAAATACTAATTTAGGAAATCTAAAATATCGCAATTATTTTAATTGAGGAATCATTAAACATACGATAAATATTTCACCGTTCAATATTGGGAAGTGTAAATTTGAAACGGCTGACGGCTTTGTGATATGATAAAGAAGTCAAAGAGTAGTATGCTCGTTAGGAGTATATTCGATGGACGTCGAATATATGGAATGAAACCCTGCAAATAGGGCTGGCGGGAGCATTACGCCGTTCACCCGAGCGATCCGAAAAGCAGAAAACGAACAACTAAAATTGGGTTTCCCGATTGTTCGGCGCGCCGTCGGCGACGCCATACAAAATACGCCACCCTTGGCTATTTTCTTATCCTGCTTCCCGAAAAAGATGGATAGCCAAGCAAATAGCTAATAAAAAAGTTGAAAAAGCGGTACTCTCTAGAGGACAAATACAGCGACTTCGAAGAATTGACGCCTGAAAACCTGCGAGCGTTCATAGACAACGTGCTTATCTACGAAAAGCAGAAAGTTGACGGACATTACAAACACACAATAGAAATCATTTACAACTTCGTCGGAGCCGTTGATATCCCCGACTTCGACTAAAACAACCAAGAGAAAAGGCGTGGCATCACGCCACGCCTGATTCTCAAAGGACAGCCTTACCGAAAAATCCCTAATGGAAGTGCGGTGACGGAAGGGCTTGTTTGGATGAGGTGCGGGATTCGCTTTACACACGAGCGAAGCGAGGGGTGCAGCACGGCCCGCCGTGAGTTCTTCCCGTCCCCTCGCCCAAAAAGAGGATGCTGGTATGCAAACGCATAAAGCGTTGTCATTCCACGGCGCAAGTCGGCGCTATAAGCGCCTGCCGCATACAAAAAGACGATGCGCTCGATTACTCGGCACACCGTCTTTTGTCTGCTTGGTGGCGATTGCATCGCCAACTCTTGCTTGTGGTCGAGGTGACGGGATTCGAACCCACGGCCTCTTGGTCCCGAACCAAGCGCGCTACCAAACTGCGCTACACCTCGAAATATTTAATTTACGTTTGGAAGTGCTATGCACAACCCTTATTCTATGCGCCGACAGGCATACCGTGGCGCGTACAGCGAAGCGAGACGTGACACGGAGAGGACAACCCGCGCAAAAGGCGAAGTTGCAACCAACGGGCGCAATAAGCAATGGCGCGAGGTCGGACGAGTGCGCTACACCTCGAAATAATCAAATAATAACCGCTTGCGGTACGTTTCTCTTGCCTTTATATAATAGCAAGTTTTTCCCCGTTAGTCAACGCGAATTGCATATTTTTTCTATTTTGTACAAATACTGCCATTGACATATACCCCCGCCGCTTGCTATACTTAATACGACGCAATCTTTATCGACAAGGAGATTATTATGGCCAAATCCAAATCCACGCCCGCCCCGAGCGGTGTTCGCAATTTTAGCCCCGCGTCCGTCCGTTTGATGGGCGCCGTCTTGATGTTCGTCGGTCTTATGTTGTGCGTTTTGCTCAACTCTACGACCTCTATGTTCGTCACCGTGTTCGGTCTTACGGCGTTGGTCGCGGGCTTCTATCTCACGGTCAGCGGCATTCGCGTATTGGCGGGGCGTAGTGCCAAGCGCACCAAGAATGCGGGTATCGTGTGGCTTTTGGTCGGCTTATTGCTCATCGCTGCGGGCGTGCTGGCGCTTATCTATCGCGGTACCATCGCCACGTGGGTGTTGATCATCGTGGGTGCGCTCATCGCCGTATTCGGCCTTGTTATGCTCATCGTCCTGGCCGTCGCCCAGCGCGGTCCAAAGAAGGTCATTCTCGACGTCATCTTGTCCGTCTTCACGATGATCGTCGGCATATTGATCGCCCTTTTGGTGTTGCCCGCCGTCGGCAACGCCGTCAATCATCTTTGCTACTATTTGTTCGGCAGTCTTGCCATCGCCGTCGGCGCGGTGGAATTGATCATGTACTGATGGCCATTGACCTTGCGCGTATCTACGACAAATTGGAATCGTTGTTTGCTCGGCACGATCTCGTCGCTGCCGAGCAACTTTTGCTGTATTGGCGCGACGAAGCCGTCGCTCTCGGCGACGAGGTCGGAGAGAAGCAGATAGACAACGAACTTTTGGGGCTTTACCGTCGCACCGACGAGCGCGAAAAGGCCCTTGCCGTCGCCGAACGGCTCTTGCCCCGCTTGTCCCCCGACAACGTGGGCGACGCCACCATACGCCTCAATTTGGCTACCGATTATTGCCATTTCGGTCTTCCCGAGCGCGCCTTGCCCCTCTATCGCGAGGTCGAGGCCGTCTATTTGGCGCACCTTGCCGCGGACGATTATCGTCTGGCGAGCCTGTACAACAATATGGCGTCCTACGCCATGACCACCAAGGACTATCGAGAAGCGGAAGCGACGTACCAAAAGGCGTTGGACGTGCTCAGCCGCATCGAGCCGCCCTTGCCCGAGACTGCCGTCACCTTGGTCAATTTGGCCACCGCCGCCTATCACCGCAACCCCCTCGACAGGCAGGTGGACGAGCGTATGCTCGCCGCCTACGACCTTTTGATGACGCCCTCTATGCCCCGCGACGGCAATTTTGCCTTCGTACTTTCCAAGGTCATTCCCATCTTCGAGCATTTGGGCTATCGTGAGCAGACCGCCACTTTGAAGGCGCTTCTTGCCTTCGTCGAAGAGACCGTTTAGCCGCGTAATTCTTCTTTTCTGCCCCTTGTTCGGGCTTCCCTTGTCACGACCATACGCATTCTCTCATATCCTTTAGAGAGGGTTATTCCTCTTTACAAAGGAGAGTATATATGTGCATTTTCAATAATCATTGTTTCGATCCGTGCCGTCCTCGTTGCGACGACGCGCCCATTCCCCGTCCCATTTTCACCGCCGCCACCACGCAGTATATCCAAGGCCCCGTTGGCCCCGCAGGTCCCCAAGGAGAACAGGGCATTCAAGGTGAGCAAGGCCCCGTCGGTCCCGCCGGCCCCCAAGGCGAGCAGGGCATTCAAGGCGAGCAAGGCCCCCAAGGTGAGCCCGGTGCCTCCAACGGCGTTTACGCCGCGGCCGAGGCGGGTGCGGTAGATGCCGATGCGGTCATTCCCCTCACCTTGCGCACGGCTGCCGAAGGTACCGACATTACGGTAGACGCCAATGCCGTCAATCTGCCCGCGGGCACCTATTTGGTGGCGTACGGCGCGGGTGCTGTCGGGCAGGACGCACAAACGACCACCCTTACCGAGTGGCAGGTGTCCCTCTATGCCGACGGTGCGGCCGTCACGGGCGAAGTGCTGACGTTCGGTGCAAGTGGCGCTATGGGCGCTCGCGCCGAGAAGACCATTCTCTACACGGCCACTGCCGCTACGGCTTTGACTTTGGTCAACACTTCGGCCGCTTCTATGAACCTTACCGACGCCAACGTCACGGTGCTTCAACTTTCGACGCAAGGTTAAAGTCACGGCGTTTTGCCGCAAGGGCGGGGCGGGTCGTTCTACGCCGTCGCCATCTTGCGGTCGATTGCCACCCTTGCCGTTTGGACGACAAAAAAAGCGGGACTGTCATCAGTCCCGCCATATTTTCCATGCGTTTACAGGGCTTCCACCACCACGTTGACGCGCGCCACGATGCCCGTGAAGAGTTTGATACTCACCATCGTTCTGCCCAACTGTTTGAGGGGTTCCTCGAGTTCCACGTCCTTCTTGTCCACCTCGTAGCCGAGGTCGCACAAAGCCTGCGCGATTTCCTTTGCGGTCACCGAGCCGAATATCTTACCCGATTCGCCCGCGCGCACCTTGATATGGACGGTCTCTTTGTCCAATACTTCTTTGTCGGCCTGCGCTTTTGCCTTGCGTTTTTCCAGTTGATACGCCTCCGACTGTTTCTTTTGCAAGGCCTCGTTGAGTGCTTTGCCCTCGGCGGGCACGGCCAATTTGCGCGCCAAAAGGAAGTTGCGCGCGTATCCGTCGCTTACCGATATGATATCGCCCGCCTTGCCCTGGTCTTTTACGTCTTTTATCAGCAATACTTTCATAACGTATCTCCTTTGCGTTCGTCTACGTCCATTATATCACAACTGCGCGGCTTTTTGCAAGTCCCATTTCGATAATGTATATATTCCCCCGCACCGTGCATACTACGCCCCAAGGAGGCGTTATGAAAGGATTACGATGTACTACCGCAAATTGCGAATTCAACACGATGGAGCGCTGTCAAGCGGGCATTATCGACGTGTCCAAAGGAGCCGTGTGCCGCAGCAAGACCAAGCGCGAGGGCGGCGCGTTGTCGCAGGTGTTCGCCGGCTACGAGGCCGCGAGTGCCTACCCGATGGAAGAGCCCGAGATCATCATCGCGTGCGACGCCGATTGCATCTACAACAGCAACAGCCTGTGCACGCGCGAGCACGTCAACATTGCCGACGGCGTTATGCGCACGCGATGCGTCAGTCGCAAACGAAGCTAAGGCGGGGGCGCGGGCGCTTCTTCATTGTGTATTTGCAGTCAAAAGGCAGGGTACGTCCCTGCCTTTTTGCGTTACGCGTGGCGCACAAGTAGGTAAAAACGGGTTCGTCGCCGTCACTTTTTCCCTTTGCACGGGGCGCTTTGGCGGCGAAGTAAAAGATTTTTTTCGGAAAAACCGCGCGAATGTCGGCAAATTATAGACTTGACTTGCCCGAATATAGTATAATCATTATAGAAAGAGAGGTATTTTTATGCGTATTGCCATCAAAGTCGGCACGTCCACCCTGGCGTTCGACACCTACCGCATCAATATTCGCAGAGTGGAAGCGCTGTGCAAAGTGCTTTCCGACGTCAAAAACATGGGGCACGACGTCATTTTGGTGACTTCGGGCGCCATCGCCATGGGCTCGGGCAAGTTGCGTTTGCCCTCCCGTCCCACCGACATTCCCACCAAGCAGGCCGCGGCCGCCGTCGGGCAATGCGAGTTGATGTACGTCTACGACGAGTTGTTCTCGCGCTACAATCATATCGTCGGCCAAGTGTTGTTGACGGGTAGCGACGTCAACGACTCCGAGCGCCGTCAGCACTTCTGCGACACGATGAACAGGCTTATGGAGATGGGCGTCATTCCCATTATCAACGAGAACGACACCGTCACCACCGAGGAGATTCGCTTCGGTGACAACGACACCTTGGCGGCGGTGGTCGCCGTCAACGTCAAGGCCGACTTGCTCATCATTCTGTCCGACATAGACGGATTGTACGACGCCGATCCCAAGAAGGTGGCGGGGGCCAAATTGATACCCCACGTACCCCAAGTTACCGAGGCCATCGAGGCCTTGGCCGGTCAGCATCAAAGCACGTTGGGCACGGGCGGCATGGTCACCAAGCTCAACGCCGCCAAAATGTGCATTGCGGGCGGGGTGGAGATGATCATCGCCAACGGCGGCGATCCCAACTGCTTGTACGACATTTTGGAAGGCAAACCCGTCGGCACCGTATTCGGGGAGAAGAAACTATGACTACGCAAGAGATTTTAGTTAGAGCGTGCGCCGCCAAGTCCGCGGTCGCCATGCTGACAGCCACAGAGAAAAAATCCGCGCTTCGCGCCATGGCCAAAGCACTGACGGACGATGCGGACGCCATTTTGGCGGCCAACGCCCAAGACATCGAGGCCAACCGCGAGCGCATCGGCGAAGTGATGATAGACCGCTTGCGCCTGACCGAGACGCGCATTGAAGGTATGGCACAAGGCATTCTGGACGTCGCCGCTTTGGACGATCCCGTGGGCAAGGTGCTGTCTTCCTATCGCCATCCCAAAGGTATGCTCATCGAGAAGGTGTCCGTACCCATGGGCGTGGTGGCCATCATCTACGAGTCGAGGCCCAACGTCACTTCGGACGCGGCCGCTTTGGCTCTTATGAGCGGCAACGTCTGCGTGCTGCGCTCGGGCAAAGAGGCGCACCGTTCGGCGGCGGCCATCGTCACCGCGTTGCGCGCGGGGCTTCGCGCGGCGGGCGTCACCGAAGACGCCGTCAATTTGGTAGAGGATACCTCTCGCGCAGGGGCCAACGAGTTGATGACGGCGGTGGGCTACGTGGACTTGCTCATTCCGCGCGGTGGCGGCGGACTCATCCGCGCCTGCACCGAGAACGCCAAGGTTCCCTGCATTCAGACGGGCATGGGCATTTGTCACGTCTACGTGGACGGTGCGGCCGACTTGGATATGGCGATCGATATTCTCGTCAACGCCAAGACTTCCCGCCCCTCCGTATGCAACGCGTGCGAGGTGTGCTTGGTGGCGCGGTCGGTTGCTCCCGCGTTTTTGCCCAAACTCGTCAAGGCGTTGGTCGACGAAAGGCGTGCAAAAGGCTTGCCCCCCGTCGAGTTGCGCCTGGACGGCGAGGCCGCGGCCATCGTGGACGGCACGCCTGCGGGCGAAGCCGACTTCGACACCGAGTTTTTGGATTATATTTTGGCGGTCAAGGTCGTGGGGGACGTCTACGAAGCCGTCCAGCATATCAACGCCCATTCCACTCACCACAGCGAGGCCATCGTCACCGAGGACGCCCAAGCGGCGGACTATTTCCTCCGCACGGTGGACAGCACGTCCGTCTACCACAACGTGTCCACGCGTTTCACGGACGGCGGCGAATTCGGCTTGGGGTGCGAGATGGGCATTTCCACCCAAAAATTACACGCTCGCGGCCCGATGGGGATATGCGAGTTGACCACATACAAATACGTTATCAAAGGAAACGGACAGGTACGATAATATGAGCAAGATTACGTTTGTAGGAGCAGGCAATATGGGCGGCGCGTTGCTTAGCGCGGTCGCCGCACTCAACGAGCACGAGATTTTCGTCATCGAGCCCAATGCGGCGCGAATGGCCGAGGTGTGCCGTCTGTACGGCGCAAAAGCCGCCACGGCGGCGGACTTGACGGATAGTGACGTGGTGTTTTTGGGGGTTAAGCCGCAAATGCTGGCGGCCACCGTCGAAGGGTTGACGCTCAACGAGAGGCCCCTCTACGTCAGCATGGCGGCGGGCGTACCGCTCGCGCGGTTGTCGGCGTTGCTTCCCCGAGGCGCCGCTATCGTCCGCATTATGCCCAATACGTCGGTCGCCGTAGGCGAAGGGATGATTTTGTATGCGCCCAACGCCGAGGTGAGCGCCGACCAAACGCAACTCTTCTTGTCCATTCTCGCCAAGGCGGGCAAAGTGGACGAGTTGGATGAGCGCCTCATCGACGCGGCTTCCGCCGTTTCGGGTTGCGGCCCCGCATACGTCTATATGTTCATCGAGGCGTTGGCCGACGGCGCCGTGGCGTGCGGTCTGCCTCGACAAAAAGCCTTGTTCTATGCCGAGCAAACCCTCTTGGGCGCGGCCAAAACGGCCATGTCCACCGCCAAGCATCCCGAGCAACTCAAGGACGAGGTCTGCAGTCCCGCGGGTAGCACCATCGAGGGCGTCCGCGCGTTGGAAGAGGGCGGTTTGCGCGCCGCGTGCATCGACGCCGTCACCAAGGCCTATCTTCGCACCAAAGAGTTGGGCAAATAGCGTGGTCGCCGATAGCGGCATACGTCACGGCTTTTTTGATACCAAATACGGTTTTCGATATTGAAACAATCAAAAACGCGGCTCTTTCCACAAGGGGAAGGGCCGCGCTTTTTTTGCGTTCGCCTATTCGACTTCGGTCAGTATGATCAGGCGACAACTGAATTCGTCCAGCCATTCGCGCGAGTAATTGATGCCCACCTGCATATAGTATTCGCCCGTGTGCGCGGCTTTCTCGTAGTCGTTGTAGTAGACGGCCTTTTCGTCCAACCCTCTCAGGCGCAGGAAGCGGAAGCGGTCGAGTTCTTTTTTTCGATTCATCACCACGACGAGCGAGGTCTTTTTGTCTTGGCTCACGCATTGCATACTCATATAGTTGCTTTGATAGGGATTGAGCAAGTGGTACAAGGTGCCTTCCTCCACGACCGATTTGTGGTAGCGGTGATACACGTCGGCCACGTCGTTGAGGTCTTTCCTCTCGTCTTCGGACAATTTGTTGGGGTTCATCTCATACCCGTAGGTGCCGAACAGCGCCAAAACGGCTTTGGTGTGGTAGCTCGCCACGGGGCTTGCGTTGACGTGCGCCCCGACAGCGGACAGCGGATAGCCCAAAGAGGTGGTATAGTTTATCTCCATTCTTTGCGCGGGGTCGGACTCGTCGCTCGCCCATATTTGCGGCGCGTAGTACAACGTGCCCAGGTCGAATCTGCCGCCGCCTGACGCGCACCCCTCGATGAAGAGGTCGGGGTAGCGTTCGCTCAGCCTTGCCAACAGGTTGTAGTAGCCCAGCGTAAGGCGGTGGTAGATTTCCCCTTGCCTATCCGCGCCCCAAGCGGGGGAGAAGTGTTCGCACACGATGCGGTTGTAGTCCCACTTGATATAGTTCACGGGGTATTCGTCGAAGAATGCGGACAGTTGCCGAAAGATTTCGTCCACCACGGACGGATTGCTCATATCCAGATGGAATTGATGGCGTATGCACGACGCTTCCTCGCCCCCGCCCAATAGGGCGTATTCGGGATGCGCGCGGAAGAGGTCGGAATCGTAGTTGATCATCTCGGGCTCGAACCAAATGCCCACCTTGACGCCGCGCTCCTTGCAATGCGCCAGCACTTTGTGCAGGTCTACTTTCTTGGTGTTGACCACCCAGTCGCCCAATCCCGCCGTGTCGTCGTTCCGCCCGCCGAACCAGCCGTCGTCCAACACGAACATTTCCATGCCTATCTTAACGCCGTCGTCGATATAATTCAGCACGCGTTCGGTGTCGAAGTCGAAGAAGCACCCTTCCCAAGAGTTGAACAAGATGGGTTTTTCTATATCGTCCAGCCGCTTGTTGACGAGGTTTTGTTTGACGAAGGCGTGCATGGCTTGCGCCATACCGTCCACGCCGTCAAGGGAGTAGGCGATGACGGCTTGGGGCGTTTGAAAACTCGTACCGGGCGCCAGCACCCAGTCGAAGTCCTCGTCCGCCATGCCGTACACGACGTGCGGCGCGCGATAGGTGGACGTTTCTATGCGGCAGGCGAAGTTGCCGCTATACACGAGGTTGAGGCCGATGGCCTCGCCCGTGGCTTCGGTCGTCTCGGGGCGTTTGAAATAGACGAAGGGGTTTTCTTCGTGCGAGGTGCGGCCTCGGTTGGAGCCTATGCCCTGCACGCCGTCCGCAATGGGCGTCACCACCATATCCCGTTCCTTTTGCCACCGCCCGCAGAAATGCACCCATTCCCAGCGGTCGTCCGTGAGGTCCATTTGCATACTCATGGCACGAATAAGGTGCAACGTATGGGGGGTATCGTTGACAATGCGTATGCTTTTCAAGAGGATATTCTTGTCGTTATAGAGTGTCACGAGGTAATGCGCCTCCACGCCGTAGCGGTCGCGCAATAGAAAGTCCACCGTGTCGCAGTCGCCCCCTCTCGCGTGCGGCATATCCTCTATGACGGGCACGCCTTTCACTATTTCGTGCGAAACGTATCGCAGATCGGTTTCGTACGATCCGTCCGCGTGGCGGCATACCAGGGGCGCGTACCGCTTGTCCATCACTGCGTGCGCCGACAACTCCAACGGGGCGGTGTTGTTCATATAGAGGTCGGTGTAGCGGCGTTCCTCGCCCGTCCGACGGTCGTAATAAAAACTACTGTCGTGGCGTTCGGCGTATTGGCGGCGTATACAGTCGATATCGTCGATATCGCCGATGGCCTTGCCTTGGTACACGGTTTCCAGATAGCCGAAGTCGTTGACGTAGATCATATAAGACAGATATCCGTTGGTCAAATGCAGCACTTTCGTTTTGGGGTTGTACTTTATCATTCTTTCGCTCCTTTGGCGTTCGCCATTTCCATTGTACCCCAATTACCGCCTTAATGCAATAGCCTATTGCAATTTAAGAAATTTGTAGTATAATAATAGTATGAGAAAGGTGCGCACGCGTGTTTTCATCTTGCTTATTTTGCTTCTGGCGGTGATTTCCGTCTCGTTTTTTGCGTGCGAAAAAGAGAAAGAACCCCTTATCAAGATCCAGTTGGACGGCGAGGTCTACAGAGGCGCCGAGATAGGGCTTTCGGCCGAGATATCCAAGTCCATCATCGCCGCCGGCGTGCAGTTCGAGATCGTCGAAGGCAAGGAGTTTTGCTATATCTACGACAAGAAACTCAAAGTGCTCAATTCGGCGGTAGTCGGCGCGGACATCGTCGTCAAGGTCACCGCGGGCATCTACAGCGAGTCCGTGCGTTGCACCATAGGCCGCACGCCCGTCGAAGGGGTTTCGTTCGCCCCCGTGTCGCCCATGCGGGCGGGAGAATCACTCACCTTGTCCGCCGTCGTTACGCCCGCCTATGCCGACGACAACGTAATAACCTATACGCTCACGCGCGGAGCGGAGTGCGCGCGCCTTGAGGGCGAAGTGCTCACCCTCTCGCCTTTGGCGGACAGGTCGTGCACGGTCGAGGTAGTGGCCGAAGCGGGCGGCGTGCGTTCCGCGCCGTTGGTCGTGCCCGTTTCCACCGTGCAAGCCACCGATTTGGCGCTTTCCGTTGAGCGGACCACCTTGCGCCGAGGGGATAGCGTCCGCATCGAGACCGCCGTCACGCCCGCCATGGCTACGGTCGATCTTCGCTTCGAGAAGGAGCGCAGCGATTTCGCCGATTTGTTCGTCACGCTAAGCGAGGACGTCGTCTACGTGTCCGAGGACGCGCCCGAGGGCGAGTTCTCCGTCAAGGTTACGGCGGGCACCGTCGCGCGCACCGTGTCGTTTACCGTGGTCAAGACGCCCGTCTCAAGCGTCGTTCTCAGCCGTCAGGAAGAGGGCTATCGCGTGTCGTACGGCGAGGTCGTCACTACGGCTTGTCGCGTATACCCCATAGACGCTACCTACCGATCCGTTACCTATACGGTCGTGGAGGGGGCGGAATACGTGGAGACGTTGCCCACTACGGGCAGTTACCGCGTTATCACGCGCGAGGTAGGCGTCGCCATCGTCATTCGCGCCACGGCGGACGGCCGGCACAGCGAGTTGCACCTCGTTACCGTCGCCGTAGAACCCACCCAAATCGTCCTGTCTACGGACGGCTCCACATCGGTTGAGGTGGGCGACGTGCGCCGCGTCTTTGCCGAGGTCTCTCCGCGCGATGCGGTCGGCACGGTCGTCTATACCATAGAAGAGGGCGCGGACTATTGCGCCATAGACGGGGATACTCTCACCTTCCTTTCGATGGGCGAGGGTAACGACGCCGTCGTTGTCAAAGGCTCGGTCGGCTCGGTCTTCGGACTGTTGGAGTTCCGCGTGGTGCCCGTTCCCGTCGCGGAAGTGGTGTTGTCCACCGCCGATCCCACTACGGGTTTACACGAGGGAGATACCGTCACGTTCGAGGCGACGGTCTCGCCACAGAACGCCTCATTTGGGGACGTAGTCTATTACGTCGTCGAGGGCAATGCGTTCGGCGTTATCGAAGGCAACGTATTCACGGTCACCAACGCCTCCGCCTACGGCGAGGTGGTCGTAGAAGCGCGGTCTGCGGACGGCGTCACGTCCAATCGCGTCACCTTGCAGGTGGACGCCTATTCCTACAGTCCCGCGTTCACCCGTTGGGCGGATTTGGACGCGGATCCGCACTTGTTCGACGGCCACTCGGTGGTCAGTCTGGACTTGCGCGGCTTGCCCTATGCGGCCGCGGACAGCGTGGTGGTCGTCAGCGACGACGTGGACGTTTTGACGTTAGTCGGCGCCTACGACGGCAATTTGGGCACCTGCTACACCAATCTCTATTTCTATTTTCTCACCACGGACGCCATCACCGTCTATCTCAACGGCTTCGGCGTGATCGTCGACAACGGCTTCACCGACACCGTGCTGGATTTCGGCGGTAACGCCACGGTCACGTTGGTCGCCGAGAACGCCAATTATATCGCGGCGGGCGACGCCTACGCCTTGTCCACCATCGGCTTTATGATAGCGGACGACGCGGGCGATATGCGCTTTGCGGACGGTATGGACGGCTTTGCGGGGCAGAACGGCGGCAACGCCGTATGCGCCTACGATCTCACGTTGTCCGGCGCGGGCAGTCTCACGCTCAAAGGGGGCGACGCTTCCTCGGGCACGGACGGCACCAACGGCCTCGACGCCACGGACGCCGCCACCTACGCGGGCAATGGCGGCTTGGGCGGCAACGGCGGCTTGGGCGGCTACGCGATATACGCCGAGTCCCTCACCTACGATTTTACCGGCAGTCTCGTTTTGATAGCCGGTTCGTCCGCCACGGGCGGCAAAGGCGGCCTTGCGGGTACGGGCGTCACCGATGCCTACAACGGCACCCGCGGCCGCGACGGCGCGGCGGGCGTCGCGCACGATCCCGTGCGCGCTTCCACGGTCACCGCCCAAAACGGTCGTCCCCTGCAATATATGGGCGCCGTCAAGGCCAACTTGACCGCCCGCACGTTCGAGAGCGTTTCGTCGGGCGCGGAACTTCTTGCCAACCACTTCAAGGTCAATATCTACTACGCGGCTTCGTGGCGCGCGGGGCATACGTCCGACTATTCCATGACGCAGTTGAGCGCCACTTCGGACGTGGGCGAACTCATGCGCCTTCTGCACGGCGTGGAGTACGCCTTGCAGGTCTTCGGGCACAACGTCATGATAGACCTTGCCGACGTGAACGCCAAGGTCACCTACTATTTGTGCAAGAGCATTCGCAAGGGCACCAACGTCATCTACGGTCTTACGGACGACGGCAACAACGTGTGGTATTCGGCTTTCTCCACGCGCAAACGCGACGTAAGTATGTACAGCACCTACTACAACATTATGGTGCACGAGAACTTCCACTTGCTGTATTTTTCCTCTTCGGCGACCACGCAAAACAATCTTCTTTCCACGTCGGCGTTGTCCACCTACAACGGTGGCGTGCCGTACTACTACAAAGGCAAGACGTACGTCGCCGCCAACAACAACACCCGCGGCGTGTACGACCGCACCAACGGCCTATCCGCCTACTTCCTCACGACGTACGGCAAGGCCAACAATCAAGAGGATATCAGCGAAACCCTTTCTATGATGTGCGTACAGGCCGCGCCGTGCGATTTCCTGCAATCCACGTCCAAGGTGTACGCCAAAGCCGTCTATATCAGCACGATATTCGCCGCGGAATACGCGGCGTTGGATACGTGGAAACCCCAAGCGTGGTTTAGATTTGCGAGGTAAAATGGAACAGATCAATTGGAGCAAAGTGGATCAAATGGCGCGCTTCGACATGGCGCAGCTTGTGTTCGACGCAGAGGAAGGCTTCGATCGGCAGGTCGACCGCATCGCGCGGCAGTTGTACGAAGTGCCCGAGTTGCGCGTGGCGATGATAGCGGGCCCGTCCTCTTCGGGCAAGACTACCTTCTGCAACTTGCTGGCGGACAGGATCGAGCACTACGGCGTGCGTGCGCACCGCATTTGCATGGACGACTATTTTATCGACCGTGACAAAGTGCCTTTTCTTCCCTCGGGATTGAGAGATTACGATTCGCTCGCGGCGTTGGACCTGAAGGCGTTGCACACGACCATCGCGGGCATTATGAAGGACGAGTGGGTGGAGCTTCCCCGCTACGATTTTCTCACGGGCAAGTCCATGCCGCGCGCTTCCCTTCTTCGCCTCTATCCCGAGGATATCGTCCTCATCGAGGGCATTCACGCGCTCAATCCCATACTCGTCGAGGGGCACGACCGTTCGCGGTTTTGCAAAATAGGCATCAAACCCCGTCGTTCGTACCTCATGCCCTCGGGGCGCGTGCTGTCGCCCGACGAATTGCGGCTTATCCGTCGCACCGTCCGCGATTACTACACGCGCGGGCACACGCTGGAAGCCACGATGAAACAATGGACGGAAGTATGCCGCGCCGAGGCGGAATACATAACGCCCTATATCAACAAGGCGGACTTCGACGTGGACAGCGGGTTTCATTACGAATTATTCGTGCACAAGCATTGTCTCGGGCGCATTATGGACGACTGCGAAATGGAGGCGTTCGCCAACGTCAAAGCGGTCATGGATGAAGTCAGAGACGTTCCGTTTATCAACATTCCCGAGACTTCGTTGCTCAACGAATTCGTCATTCTCAAATAATAAGGAGTCACTATGAAAGCAAAGATCGCCGTTATCGGTATGGGGCAGGGCGGCATGGTAGCCGCCGTCAAATTGGCGCAAAAGGGCGCGGACGTCACCGTCTACGAGCGCAAGGAGCGCGGCGCCGTCAGTTATCCTTGGCGCGACGACATCCGCTCGGATATTTTCGAGAAAGTGGGCTTGCCCCCCTTGCCCGAAGCCGCCTACGTACAAAAGCCGAATTGGGTGTTCGTTCCGCCCGATTGGAAGGGCGCTTTGGCGGTACCCGTGCTCAAACCTATGGAAGAGATTTCGGTTTTACGCCGTCGGCTCACGGATTATTTCGTGGACTTGGCCGAGAAGGCGGGCGCAACGTGCCGCTTCGGTCAAGCGGTGTCGGATCTATGGATAGAGGAGGGCAAAGTGGTTGGCGTCGTCGTGGACGGCACCCCCTTGCGGTACGATTTGGTCATAGACGCTACCGGGCTTTTCTCGCCATTGCGGGCGCAAGTGCCCGCCGAGTACGGCGTACAGGCCACCCCGCGCGACACCGACGTTTTGTACGGATATCGCGCGTTCTATCGCGTGCCCGAGGGTGCTGAGACGTTCGCCGACGGCGTGCGCTGTACCATGTCCGTGCGCCCCTTGGGCTGGGAGGGCATCTCCTGGTGCAACTACGGCCCCGACGGCGAGTGCGACGTGCTCATCGCCCGCATGGGCGGCTTGACGCAAGCGCAGATCGACCGGATGATCGACGAGCTTCGGGCGCGTCACGCCATCTTCGGCGAGGAGTTGCTGCACGGTCAGGTCGTACCTATCTGCTTGCGCAAGGGCATTGCCTGTCCCGTCGCCGACGGCTACGTCGTTTTGGGCGACAGCGCGTTTATGACCATTCCCGTGATGGGGAGCGGCATCGAGGCATCTATGCAGGGCGGTCAAATCTTCGCGGATTACGTGGCGTCGCAACAGACGCCCGATTTTACCGCCGAGGGAATGTGGGGTTTCTACGTCGAGTATATGCGTGTCTTGGGCAAAGGCTTCGCCTTTTTGGACGCCTTGCGCCGTTGCGCGTTGCGCTGGCCCACTTCGCTTTTCGATTGGGCGTTGTCGGGCAAGTTCCTGCAATACAAAGAGTTGGCCTACGTCATGCTGGCCAAAGGGTACGGCAAGCCTCCCCTTCCCTTGGGCGCGTTCCTTGCCACCGTGTGCAAGTTGATTTTCAAACCTTCCGTCAACGGCAAATTGCTCGCCGCGGTCGGGCACGGGCTCAAAGCGTCTTCCATCGCGGGCAAGATGCCCAAGCGGTACGACGCCAAGCGCGTCGCCAAGTGGCGCAGAAAATACGACGGGCATATCGAGACGTTGGACAGAGTGACCGCCAAGTACGACAAGAAACGATAAATTCTCGGTGCATTTACAAAAATCAAGTACGAAAAAACGATAAACTCCCGTTCACTCGGGCAAGAAAAAAGCGCGGCCTTGCGGCAGCGCACTTTTTTCGTTTTGCGTCAAATACGGAATCCGTCTTTGCGCATTTTCGCTATTTGCAGTTCCAGCCCTTGCAGGAATTCGGCGTTCGAGGCGGTCTTGCTCATCAGGTTGATGATGGCTTCGGCCGCTTCTTGGCTGTCACCCGACGCCAACAGTCTTCGCAGATTGTACTCGCCTTCCAGCTCTTTTTGCGTCAACAGCAATTCCTCTTTGCGCGTTCCGCTACGCGCCAAATCGATAGCGGGGAATATGCGCTTTTCGCTGAGTTTGCGGTCGAGATGCACTTCCATATTGCCCGTGCCCTTGAATTCCTCGTACACGATATCGTCCATACGGCTGCCCGTATCCACCAGCGCGGTGGCGATGACGGTCAGGCTGCCGCCGTTTTCGATATTACGCGCCGCGCCGAAGAATCGTTTGGGAAAATAGAGCGCCACGGGGTCCACGCCGCCCGACAGGGTTTTGCCCGAGGAGGGCACCACTACGTTGTTGGCGCGCGCCATACGCGTCAGGCTGTCCAGGAGTATGACCACGTCTTGTCCCTCTTCCACCAAGCGCTTGGCTCTCGCCAGCACCATTTCGGCCACTTTGATATGATTGTCGCATTCCTCGTCGAAGGTGGAGTAGTACACGTCGCCCTTGATGCTTCGTTGCATATCCGTCACTTCTTCGGGACGCTCGTCGATCAACAGCACCAGCAGTTTTACTTCGGGGTGATTGGTCGTCAAGGAGTTGGCGACCATTTTCAGCAGGGTGGTTTTACCGGCCTTGGGGGGCGAAACGATCATCGCGCGCTGTCCTTTGCCGATGGGGGCGATGAGGTCTATACAGCGCGTCGCCAATTCGTTGCGCTTGCCCGCGACTTCCAAGCGGAATCGCTGGTCGGGATAGACGGGCGTGAAGTTCTCAAAGGTGGGACGCGGGGTTTCGGGCGTCCAATTCTCGTGTCCGTTGACCGAAATGAGGTCGACGACGGCGGGGGGCTTGCCCTCGGTGGTCGTGCGGACGTAGGCGCGGATATTGTCGCCCATGCGCAGGTTGTACCGTTTGATACGCACGGCTGCCACGTAGGCGTCTTTGGGGGTGTTGCGGAAGCCCTCCACGCGGATAAATCCGTATCCGTCGGGCAGTATTTCCAACAAGCCTTCGCGTATTTCGCCGGGCCCCGCGCTTTGTTCGGCGAAGCCCTCTTTGCCGAGTGCGTCGCGCACGAAAGGTCTGGACGATCTGGTTTGACCTTCCTCTCTCGTCTGCTCGGTCGCGTTTTCGGGCGTAACGCCCTCTTTGGTATCGAATACCTCCCCCACGTATTGGGCTTTTTTGGCCAAAAGCGCTTCGCAAATGGCGGTGGAAGACATAAAGAAGTAGTCGGTTATGCCCGCACGTTTCGCCAATGCGCGCAACGAGGGCAAGGGCAGAGTGCGCAACGCCTCGTGTGTGATTTCATTCCAAAAAGTTTTATCCATAAAACCTCCGTATATGGTAAAATATCGTCGTAAAGAAAAATGCCAAATGCGGCAATGAGTTTAGGGTTTGCCTAAAATAAGTATACGCCCGTGGGGCGCGAATAACGATGCGATTAGCGACGGAAAACGATGACTTTTGTCGAGTAGTCGCCGTCGAATTGCGTGCGATCCAAATCGAGGCTATCCCCCTCCAGATAGGTGATATCCTCTTCGTCGAACAAATCGAGGAAAGCGTCCACTTCGTCTATGTCGATGTTGCAGTCCTCGGTCTTATAATGCATGGGAATGACGATGTCGGGCATGATTTTGTCCACGTAGTCCTTGGCCGTTTCGGCGTCTATGGTGTAGTTGCCGCCCACGGGGATAAGCAGCACGTTCACCGAACCGATGGCGTCGCAGATACGCGCGGTGCAGGGTTGGCCGATATCGCCCAAGTGGCATACGTCCACGCCGTCCAAGCGGAAGTTGAACACGTTATTCTCGCCCCGCTTCTTGCCTTTCTCTTCGTCGTGATAGGTCAAAAACGCCGCGATATGCACGCCGTTGATTTCGTACGAGCCGACGCTGTCCAGCACTTTGGGATTGCCGCCGACCGCTTTGACGTTGGCGTGGTCGTAGTGTTTGTGCGACACGGACACGGCGTCAGCCGATATGGGAGGCATACAAAAACCCACTTCCTTTCCGTACGGATCGGTAACGATAACGGTGCCGGTACTCTCGGTAAGCACAAAGCAGGAATGGCCGAGCCATCTTATGTTCATATAGCCTCCAATATCGAATTTGTCGAAAACTCTTTTTATATTTTAACCGATTTGATTTCGTTTGTCAATAAGTTCCGTGATTTTATCGTGCGGATCCAACAAGCCGCTCACGGACATATCCTGGTTGCAACTGCTGATGATGTACGCTGTGAACTTGCTCATATCGGCCACGATAAACCAAGGTTCGGCCAACGCCTCGGGATTGTTGTAGGTGAGGTTGGTGGTGACGACCGCGTCGAATAACCCCTCCGCATACGCTCTGCTGAACTTCTCCACGCCCTCGGTGAACAACGCGAACGTCGCGCACAGGAAGATGCGGTTGGCGCCTTGCTGTTTGAGGTGTTGGGCCAGGCTGAGGAGAGACTCGCCCGTCGCGATGATATCGTCGGCGATAAAGACGTCCATACCCATCACCGAACTGCCGATATACTCGTGCGCAATGATGGGGTTACGGCCGTTGACCACGGTGGAGTAGTCGCGCCGCTTGTAGAACATACCGAGGTCTACGCCCAGGATGGACGCGTAGTACATATTGCGTCCCAACGCGCCTTCGTCGGGCGATACCACCATAAAGTGGTTCTTGTCCATCTCGAGATCGCGATATTTGCCGAGCAGGGCTTTCATCACCTGATAGGGGGGCATAAAGTTATCGAAGCCGACCAACGGCGTGGCGTTTTGCACTCTGGGATCGTGCGCGTCGAAGGTGATGATTTCCTTGACGCCCAGATTCTCCAATTCCTGCAGCATCATGGCGCAGTCCAACGACTCTCTCGCGGTGCGGCGATGCTGTCTGCCACCGTAGAGGATGGGCATTACCACCGAGATACGCGCGGCCTTGCCGCCGATGGCGCCGATGACTCTCTTGAGGTCGGCGTAGTGATCGTCGGGCGACATGGGCACCATTTGACCGAACATATTATATTTGATGCTGTAGTTGCCTACGTCGCATACGATATAGATATCCATACCGCGCACGGATTCCTTGATGAGCGCTTTGCCGTCGCCCGAGGTGAACCGCGGAAACACGCAATCCAGGATGAAGGTGGATTTGCGGAAAGGCTTGTTTTGCTTCTCCGCTTCGGCGTTGTACCATTGCACCAGATACCCGTCTACCATTTTGGCAAAATCTTTTGCCCCGTCCAAAGTGATGATGCCGAGGTTGGGCCGTTGCTTGTCGAAGTCGAACGTCGTGTCCAAAAACGCTGTCATGTTATCCTCCTATGTACGCATATTTTGATATGTATATATCATATCATAGCGTACATCGAATGGCAAACGTTTTTTGCAGATTGCCTCTATTTTGTTTGTTCCGCGCCCGTTTCCATGTGTTTCCATTCGCATTCGCGCATCGCACCGTGCGCCGCAAATCGCCGTTTTTCTCGTGCAATCCCGCATTTTTCGATTTTCTTCTCCGCGTTCGACGCGCCCGAACGCTCCCTCGTCCGTTTTGTCGCGCCCGCCGTGCTTTGGTTGTTGACAAATATGGTTTTGTATAGTACAATATAGTGGGAGTATGGTGCGTATGCGCACGCACCGCGTATGTATATGACACGCAGATTGATTACGTTTATCTTCATCGTTCTTCTATGCGCGACGGCGTTGGCACTATCGTCGTGCGGTTTCGTCGAGGCCGAAGACGTCAATCTGCATTTCGTCATAGACGGCACTCCCTTCCGCGATATGACGCGCACCGCGTTCCTCTCCACCGGCTTGGACGTCGGTGAGAAAATGGGCTACGTTTTCGACGGCTGGTACATCGATTCTTCCTATACGCAGTACGTCAACCCCGGCAAGGTCACCGCGGATACCACCCTCTACGGCCGCTGGGTCAAGGAGCAGATCAAGACCAACACCTTCACGATTACTTTCGTGATGGACGACGGCACGTTCGTCGGCACGCGGCAGGCGGCTTCGGTGGGGGATATCGTCTATCCCGCCGCACCCCCCAAGGACGGCTACGTGTTCGGCGAGTGGACGGGCAAACCCGCCGTGCTTACCGAGAACGTCACCATCACGGGCGTCTATCGTCGCGTGTACGTCGTCACGTTCCGGGGCGAAGACGACGAGGAGTTGTCCGTGGAGCGGGTGCCCGACGGTTCGTTTGCCACGCCCCCCATTCCGCCAAAAAAAGAGGGTGATGAGGAATACAGTTACGAGTTCGCGGGGTGGGTCTCCGACGAGGGGGACTACAACGACGTGCGGCAGGATATGGTCGTGCACGCCACCTACGACGCCATTACCAATCGCTATACCTACACCCTGCATTTGCAGAACGGGCAGGTCGACTACGTGCGCACCGTAGAGTACGGCACGCAGATCACCTTGCCTTCTCCCACCAAAGATTCCACCGAGGACAAGACCTATACCTTCCTCGGTTGGGACGTGGACGAGGACGGCGTCAAGGACGACGTCAAAAACAAATTCCGCCTGTACGCCGACTTCGAGGCGTGGGCGCTCTACGAGGAAGCGGCGCGCTACTATACCGTCACGTTCGACGTGGACGGCGCAACGACCGAGGCCCAAACGACCTATCGCGCGGCGGCCGCCTATCCCGAGGAGACCGCGCCCACCCGTGCCGCCACCGCCGAATTTACCTTCGCTTTTGTGGGGTGGGATACGGACGAGGACGGCATAGCGGACGAGGGACTTGCCTCCGTCGAGGGCGATCTCGTCGCGGTGGCCGTATTCGGCGCCACCGTCAACCGCTACACCTATCGCTTCGCGTTGCCCGACGGTACCGCATACGGCGAGGAGACCACCGCGCCTTACGGCACGCCTATCGAGTTGCCCGAGGTCTCTCCCGAGAAAGAGGCCACCGATTCCTACGCGTACACCTTTTCCCATTGGAGCGGGTACGAAGAAGGTATGACGCTCGCTGCGGACGTTACCTTCGTGGCCGTGTTCAATATGCACGTCCGCCTCTACATCGTTTCGTTCAAATACAAGGGGCAGACGCTTGCCTCGTACAAGTTGTCCTACGGCACGGTCATCGATTACGACGAGGCGATCAAGCCCTATCCCTATCCGCTCTATCCCGACGAGGACGACAAGGCCTACGCCTACAGTTGGAATAATTGGACGCCCGATTACGTGGTCACCAAGGACATCACCTTCACTTTGGACAAGAACAGCAGCTACGACTACGTGGTCACCTGGCAGGTGGAAGAAGGGCGTTCGTTCGACACCTATTATTGCGCGGGCGACGTGCTGGCTTTGCCCAAGCAACCCACGCGCGACGGGTACGAGTTCGTCTGTTGGCAGGACTACGACGCGTCCTTGCGCGTGCAATCCGATATGACCGTCGTCGCCGTATGGCGCGAGGTGCAGGCATAGGGGGCTTTATGAAAATGTGTAAGTTGCGTAGAGTGTTCAAGAGTCCTTTGGGTTTCACGTTGGTGGAACTCGCGCTGGTCATCGCCCTTATGAGCATTTTGGCCGCCGCCGTCACGCCCGCCATACGCAGCGGCATCAAGAAGACGACCGACGAGCAACTCATCGCGTACTTCGACGACGTGCGCAAGCAGGTGGGGTATATCCGCACCAAATACAACGACGCCACCAAAGTGGGCGAAACCCCGCGTGTCGCCGGGTATTCGCTGGCGACGGCGCGCGGTATGCAGGAGCTTTTGCGCTCGTCCAACAATCATACCGACGTCTTCGATATCGAGGTGACGACCATCAGCGACGCGCCCGATCCCAATATGTACAATTATATAGATACCATCGTCGTTTGCGTGCAGTTCTACGCCAAGGGCTCTTCCACACCCATGGTCAACGCACAGGGCAATCCGTGCTCACCCGAGCAAGCCGTGGGCGGCGTTTCGCCGTATAGTTGCAAAGTCGTGCGTATCTGGTATATCAAAAAAGACAAAAAGGACAAAGAATTCAGAGCCGGAGGTGCCGTAACGTGAAAAAAGTCTGCGTGGTTTTATGTGTTATTACGTGTTTCGTCGTACTGTCGTTCTCTTTGACGGGTTGCGCCAAGATTGTCGAGTGGATGGATTCCATCGCCGGCAAAGACAAGACCAACGAGCAGAACGTCACGCCCGAAGTGCAGACGTTGGCCACGCCCACCATGCGGTTGGACAACGGCGTCGTCGTGTGGAACGCCGTTTCGGGTGCCGACCAATATCGTATCAAATGTATCGACAAGACCACGCACGAGGTCTTGGACGAGCGGGTTATATTGCCCAATTCTTTCGATCCTTCCGTGCTTTCCCTCTCTGCCGGCGCCTACCTTTTCCTCGTTCGCGCCGAGACCACGGGGGATAAATATATCAACAGTCCCTTCGTCGCGGATGCGGACGGCGTCACCTACACGGTGGAGGCCGAGGTCAGTCTGGACGAAGTGACGGTGGACGCGTTGCGCGTGGACGACGGCAGGATTTTGTGCGTTTGGTCGGACGTGGAGGGCGCCGAGGTCGTGCACTTGCGCGTGGGCGACGCCACGGTCGACAGCCGCGCCAATTTCGCGCTTTTGACGGTGGACGCCACGGCCGATCAAACGGTCGTGCTCACGGTCACCGGCAGAGCGGGCTACAACTACGCCGCCAAAGAGAAAGTCGTTTCGTACGTAGCGGCTTCGGCCAAGACGGCGGAGAGCGCCGCTTACGACAAAAAGGACGCGTCGTTCACCTACGACGAATATTCCCCCCGCGAGGTGGAATGGGACGGCGAAGTGCTGTCGCAGACCTTCTCGGGGCTGTTGACCTTGTCGGCGGATATGCTCCGCGAGCAGACGGTCGGCTTGCACTATATGCGCGTGGTGGGTACGTTGAGCGTGCATCACGTTTTAGTCACCGTCACGGACACCAGGCCCATGTCGTTCGTGGGCGGGTCGGGCCTTCCCATCGAGGAGATGGATTACGAGTTGTCCAAAGCCTCGTTGGTCGTCGGTTTGGTCGTCAACGCCAACACTCTCGTCGGCGTCAGTTACGACGGCGCGGCGCTTTCGGCCGACCAATATACGTTCTCTTCGTCGCAGTTGGTCATTCCGCGAGATTACGTCTACGGCGTAGGCGAGGGCGACCACGTCTTGCGCGTTACCTATACCGATTGTCAGGGGGACGAGCACGCCATATCCCTTACGGTGCACGTTTCCTTGCCCGCCGCCATTTTGTACGACGTAGCTTCGGGGCAGGACCTCAAATTGACGGGCGTACCCGCGGGCGCTACCGCCGTCATCGGCGGGGGCATTTCCACCGCCGACTACACCTTCGACGCTTCGTCCGTCACCCTCAAAGCGTCCTATCTCGCCACCTTGCACGCGGACAAATACGCCTATTGCGTGCAAGCGCCCCAATCGGCGGATTTCTCGTTGCAGATTTACAATTCGCAGTCCGCGCCCTACGACGTGGTCTTGTCCTACGACGAGGACGTCACCGTGGCCTACGGCAAGTTCCGTTGCGATTGCGGCGGCACTCAGCACTACTATCAGTTGGACGGCGCGGCCCGTCGCTTGACGGCGGACGACGCGGTCAACTTGGGCGAGTTGGTCAAGAGTGACGCGCACACCTTCACGGTCTATTGTCCCACCAACGACCGCACCACGTCCTACACCATACACCCCACGGACAAGGCCTATCCCTACCTCGAGGCCCGCTACGAGTTCGAGGGGCGCAAGCCCGACCTCTACGTAGGCTCCATCGCCGAGTTTATCGACGTGGCCAAGTTCTTGTCCTACGGCGGCAATATCGACTACACCAAAGGGGAGTACGGCACTTCCGAGATAAAGGTGTTCGTGGACGACAACGTTGTCAAGACCACCGACACCAACGCCGTGCTCAATATGCTTTTGGCCGAGTCCAACGCGGGCTACAGTTCTCCGTACAGTTGTTCCATTCTCCTGTCCGGCACGTTTGATTCTTCCTCGCATACCTGCGAGTTGACCGTCACGGTCAAATTCAATCAACAGATTGCCAAGTCGCACGTCAACGGCATCGAAGCGGCCGAATACGGCGATACGCGCACCCTGCTTACCGCCAACGCCACTTCGCGCACGACCTATATCGAGGGGCTTACCACCACCGCCAAGGTGGCCAACGTGCAGGCTTTGGCCGACCTTCCCTTGGGCGTCAAACCCGTCTTCGGCGGCGTGGATACGGCCACTACGCTGGCCAAGGCCGCCTACGACGCGGCTTTGGACGTGTGCAAGACCTACGTTCGCGACAGCATGACCGACGTGCAGAAGTTGCAGGTGTTCTACGATTATCTGGCCCGCTACGTCACCTACGATTATTATTCGTTGGTCTGGTACGAAATCACCAACAATCTCGGCATTTTGGAGCACAATCAATACGCGGTATGGCACAACGCCGCCGTTGCCACCAATCAATGGAACGCGTTCTCGGACGAGGAGCGCAAGGACGTCAACGGTAGCACCAACTACCGTGCCGCCTCCGCTTTGGTGCGTCGTCGCGCGGCGGAGCCCGGCGCCAAGGCGTTTTGGACGAACTGGCTTGCCACCTTCGAGCAGTTCGAGGCCGATACGATGGTGCAGATCAAAGATTACGCCCGCAATCAAGTGACGTCGCGCGGCTATACGGGCACTTCGCTCGATACGGATATCGAGGGCGTATGCGCCCAGACGACCTACGCCGACATGGTGGCGGCCTTGGACGCTTTGACGTCCAGCGCCTTCGACGCCTACGGCGCGTTGGTGGGCAAGGTCGCCGTTTGCGACGGCATTTCGGACGCTTTCCGCATCTTGTGTTTGGTGGAAGGCATCGAGTGCGTCAAGGTGTCGGGCGTGGGCATCAATTCGTCGGGCAGTAGCGAAGCGCACGCCTGGAACAAGGTCGAGGTGGGCGGCGTATGGTACTGCGTGGACGCCACTTGGAGCAAGGCGGCCGATTGCGTCACGCACCGTTACTTCATGGTGTCGGACGACGTGCTCCAAGCCAATCACAGCGAAAAGGACGGCGATCGTGTATGCGTTGATACGCTTGCCACCGCCGAGGCCTACGACTATTATCGCAATACCCAAGTGGCGGGCCGTTCTCTCTATGCGGCCGACACGTCCGAGTTTACCGACGCCTTCAAGGCGATGTATCGCGCGGGCGAGCGGACTATCGAGATGTACATCGCGTCCCAACCCACCGAACAGCAGTTCAAGGACGCCATCAACGACGCCCGCTTGGCGCTCATGCTCAGCGGCACGTTCTCCTATACCTACACCTACGCCAACGGCTTTGCGTTGGTGCAATTCTGATGAAAAAATCCTCTGCGCCCATCGAAATCGAACGCGGCGAGGCCCGCGTCGGGTGGCATTACTGCACGGGGCAGGTGGAGAGCCTTGAGTTGGTGCCATCCGCCCGTCCTTTCACGTGGATACGCGGGGTTTTCGGTATGCCCTACGGTATGTGCTATCTCGACAAGCGCGAGGGGATAGCGGACGGCGTTCGCCACGTCTACGAGTATATGACCGACCTTCGCCTTACGGTCACGCGCACCCTCACGGACGAGGGCTATACCGAGCGTTACGTTTGGCAAAACGTGGGCAAAAAGGCTATTTCCATCGCCGAGGGCGAAGTGGGCGTCTACGTCACCTTTGCCGAGCAATACGATATACGTAGGGTGGCTATTCACTACCGCGCCTTTACGCATTGTCTGTTGGCGGGCGACGTGTTCTATATGGCCAACGCCCGTTTCAACGGCGCGTCGGACGGCTACGGCCTCGTTATGCACGAGGGCAGGGTGGCCGCCGTCAAAGAGGAGCGTTTGCGTCCTACCGAAAGAGGGGATCTCATCGCGTTTATGCCCGCAGGGACGCTTGCGCCCGAGGAGACCGTTGCTTGGGAGTGGACGGTGTTCGCCTACGAGAATATCGAGGCGTTCTGGCGCTTCGTGCGGCGATTTGCGCCCAAGATAGAGATTACGCCCCTGTTGCCCGAGGCGGGGCAGACCGTCACCGTCAAAGTCGACGACGAGGTCGTTCCCACCGTCGTAGTGGACGGGGAGACGGTGCCCAATCCCTTCGTCGCCAAGGC
This sequence comes from Clostridia bacterium, assembly GCA_017394805.1. NCBI lineage: Bacteria > Bacillati > Bacillota > Clostridia > Clostridia bacterium. The sequence goes on from JAFPXC010000005.1 coordinate 29,753, forward strand.
AGGCGCGTTCTCGTTGGTCCCCGTCGCCGAGCGTCCCGATACCGTGCTTTCTCTTTCGGGCGTTTCGCACGAGGAAAGATGGGCTTCGTCCTATCGCGGCTGGTGCCGCGCCCGTTCGGCCAATCCGCGCAGACCTATCGCGGATAGCGTGGCGTATGCCCGCCGTTTCGCCTTGTCCGCCGATCGCGAGGACTACCAAAAGGCGGTGGACAGTCTTTCCGCCTACTATCGCAAATTCGGCGCGTACAAGATGCCGCAGGCCTTTATGCCCGGCGTGCTCATCAAGAGCAACGACGGCCTTACGGCGCAATTTGCCCGCCACGTCACCACCGTTTTACGGACAAACAACCGTCCGTATACGGCGGACGTAGCCTTCGCCGAGTACGATATGCTGCGGGTGGCGGACTACGTTTTCGAGGGCAAATATCGGCAGGAAAAGGATTCCGCCTATTTGCGCGCTCTTCCCCTTATCAAGACGCCGTTCGGCGATTTATATTCCTACACTTCGGACGAGAGATAGACTTTTATGGAAAGTATCAAAGAGATTTTCAAGATAGGCAACGGCCCTTCTTCCTCCCACACGATGGGGCCCAAACGGGCGACGGAAGATTTTCTTTCGCGCTATCCCTACGCGACCTACGTCAAGGTGACCTTGTTCGGCTCTTTGGCGCAGACGGGCGAGGGGCACCTCACCGATTATATCGTAGACAAGACCTTGGGCGACAGACCGCACGAGGTACTGTTCGACGCGGACGCGCCGTGCGACCACCCCAACACGATGCGTTTCGAGGCGCAGGTTTTGGGCGAAACGGTCACCGAGACCTACGTGTCCATAGGCGGCGGCAGTATCGTCCGCGTGGGTGACGCGCCCAATCCCGCCACCGAGATCTATCACCACAACAGCCTACGCGAGATCGAGGCGTATTGCGATATGCACGGGTTGGATTTCTGCGGGTACGTGATGCACTTCGAGGGCGAGTCCGTGCGCGATTTTTTGCAGACGGTCGCCGACGTGATGAACGAGGCGGTCGAGCGAGGGCTACGGACGCAGGGCAAGTTGCCCGGACGGTTGCAAATCGACCGCAAAGCGCCGCGTATGTACCGCGCCGCCAAGGATATACACGCGAGGTTGTACGCGTACGCCTACGCCGTGTCCGAAGAAAACGCGTGCGGCGGTCGCATCGTATGCGCGCCCACCTGCGGCTCTTCGGGCGTATTGCCCGCCGTCGTTCGCTATTCGGTCGAGCAGTTGGGCTTGACGCGGGATGCGGTCGTGGACGGCTTGGCCGTTGCGGGCCTGTTCGGCAATCTGGTCAAACGCAACGCGTCCATTTCGGGGGCCGAGGCGGGCTGTCAGGCCGAGGTGGGCACGGCGTGCGCCATGGCCGCCGCCTACTACGCCTACGTGCGCGGTATGAGCAATCGGCATATCGAGCAAGCCGCCGAGATTGCCTTGGAGCACCACTTGGGGCTTACCTGCGATCCCATTTGCGGCTACGTGCAGATTCCCTGCATCGAGCGCAACGCCGTCGCCGCCAAGCGTGCGGTGGACGCCTACGATTTGGCTTCCCTTCTCATGCCCGACGACGAAAAGATCACCTTCGATATGGTATGCCAAACCATGCTCGAGACGGGCAAGGACCTCACTTCGCTCTACCGCGAGACGGCCAAAGGCGGCCTCGCCAAACTGTACGCCGACGATTGATTTCCCGTATACCAAAACGCCTTGCCCGACGTTCGGACAAGGCGTTTTTGTTTCTCACGATGCGCGTTTCGCGCCTAACCTATGTCGAGTGCCGTCGGCAAAGGCAATCCTATTTCTTGGTCAAGGCTTTGATGGCGTGCGGAACGCCGCTCAGGATATGCCCCCAGCCCTTGAAGAAGTGGCCGTTGGCACGCTCCACCACGCCCTCGGCGACCTTGTGCGTCACGATGCCCGAGCTCATACCCACGAAGTTGCGGATAGGCACGTCCAAAAAGCCCGCTTCCATCATCATCATCGTGGTCATATCGCCGTCTTTCACCGTACCCTTCAACGCCTTGACGCCTACCTTGGCGAACGCCCTGCCGAAGCGGGTGGCTTTGAGGTCGCGCACGGTACTGCACATATCGAACTCGCCTTTTTTCAAGGGCGTATTGTCGGGGATGTCGAAGCCCAATAAGGCGCGGAATTGCTCGTCGGGTATGGCGTCCACGCCCGCGATATCATAATAGGCGGGCAGGTCGCCTTTGCGGTCGTCCTGTTTGACGCCGTCGCGGCCTATGACGGTCACTTTTTCGGTCAGGCGTATATCTCTCGAGGACGCGCCCACCGACAGCACGAACACGCCGCTTTCCACCACCCAATCCTTTTCATTCACGTTGTAGTAGGCGAAGCTGCGCTTATCAAGGTGGATTGTCACCTCTTTGCTTTCGCCCGCTTTCAGGAATACTTTGCAGAAGCCCTTCAATTCTTGTTGGGGGCGATAGGCGGTGCTCACTTCGTCCGTCACGTACACTTGCGCGATCTCGCTGCCGTCCGTTTTGCCCGTGTTGGTCACCCGGAAGGTCACGTCCACGCCCTCGTCCTCGGTGGCCGTTTTGGCGGATGTTTTGAGGTCGGAGTAGGCAAAGGTCGTGTAGCTCAACCCGTGCCCGAAGGGGAAGCGCACGGCTTTCTTCGCGCTGTCGTAGTAGCGGTAACCCACGTACAAACCTTCGCGGTGTTCCACGGTGCGCGGTCCTTGTTGGAAGTATTTGTCCGACAGTCCTTCGTCGGCCATGGGATAGGTTTCGGCCAATTTGCCCGAGGGGTTGACGTCCCCCCACAGCACGTCGTAATAGGCTTCGCCCGCCGCTTCGCCCGCGAGGTACGCGTTGAGAATGGCGGGTACGTCGTCCGCCCAAGGCGTCAGCACGGGTGCGCCGCCCACCAGCACCACCACGACGTTCTCGTTGACTTTGCGCACGGCTTCGATGAGCGCGGTGTGCCCGGCGGGAATGTCGAGATTGTTGCGGTCGAATCCTTCGGATTCGTAGTTGGCGGTTAGTCCCGCGAACACGACCACTTTGTCGTTCTTTTTGGCCACTTCCACGGCCTCTTTGATCAGCGCCTCGTCCATGCCGTCCCCTTTCAGCGAGTAGCCGTCCGCATAGTCGTAGGGCTGTCCCGCCGCGTCCAGCACTTCGGGCAGGTGCACGAGGTGTTTGGGCACGATGAGCGAGGAGCCCGCGCCTTGGTAGCGCGATTCTTTGGCGAGCGCGCCGAGAATGGCCACTTTTTCCCCTTTGCGGAGGGGCAACAGGCCGCCTTCGTTTTTCAGAAGCACCGCGCCTTCGGCCGCTATGCGGCGGGCCAAACGGTGGCTCTTTTCGTAGTCGTATTCAAAATCGGGCGTGATTTGCTCGCTGTATTTGAGGATATAGGTCAGCATACGCTTGGCCACTTTGTCGAGGACTTCTTCTTTCAGACTGCCGTCTTTCACGGCCTCGGCGATCTTCTTGTCGTTGTAGCCGAACGAGGAGGGCATTTCGAGGTCCAGCCCCGCTTCCACGCCTTTCACTCGGTCGGAAGTCGCGCCCCAGTCGCTCACGACGATGCCTTCGAAGCCCCATTCGTCGCGGAGTATATCCGTCAGCAAATACTTGTTTTCGCTGGCGTAGGTGCCGTTTATGCGGTTGTACGAGCACATCACGGTGGCGGGTTGGGCCTGCTTGACGGCGTTCTCGAAGGCGGGCAAATAGATTTCGCGCAAGGTACGCTCGTCCACCACTTCCGAGATGCTCATACGCAGGTATTCCTGGCTATTCACCGCGAAGTGTTTGAGCGAGGTGCCGATGCCTTTTCCCTGCACGCCCGCAATATACGCGGCGGCCAGTTGCCCCGCGAGGTAGGGGTCTTCGCTGTAATACTCGAAGTTTCTGCCCCCTTTGGGCGAACGCTTGATATTGGTGCCGGGGCCCAACACTGTCACCACGCCTTGCGCTCTCGCTTCGTCGGCGATATGGGCGCCCATCTCTTTCAAGAGGTCGGGATTCCAGGTGCACGCGCAGGTCACGGCGGGCGGGAAGCAGGTGGCGGGGATAGAGCGTTTCATACCCACGGACGTATCCGTATCGTCCTCTTTGCGCATTCCGTGCGGGCCGTCGGTCATCATCACGGAGGGCACTTTCAATCTCTTGTTGGGCTTGGTATGCCAGAAGTCGAGTCCCGAGCAAAGCGCGGCCTTTTCTTCTATCGCCATTTCGGCGAGTATTTCGTTTACTCTTGCTTCGTCCATATATACTCCTTTCGGCGACCGCAAGCCGCCATTATACTCTATTTTGATTATATAATAATAGCGAAACGATGTCAATACTCATTTTTGCGTGCGTGCGCGAGTATTCCGTCTATCTCTATTGACTTTTCGCGCCTTTCGCGCTACAATAATATAGGCGTCCCACCGTGGACGCGGTTTTGGTGCACGATATGATATACGGCAATTTGGAAGGTATCAAAAAAGCGACCCTTTGGGCGATGAAGGAGTGGCCGGAGCAATACGACCGCACCCTTTTTATCGACCGCGAGTTGCTTGCCGAGATGGTGCGCACTTCCCTTTCTCTCAATCGGGAGTTGTGCGTCTTTTTGTCGCGTAGCGGCCGACTATTGGCCATCGGCGTAGGCAACGCGTCCACCGTCCCCCTCAAAGACCTCAGCAAGAAACGGAGCGACAAACGGCTTAACGGCGTGCGTTGCATTCACACCCACCCCAACGCGTCGGGGCGTTTGTCCGACGTGGACGTCAGCGCTCTCACGGCTTCGCGCTTCGACTGTATGTGCGCGGTGGGCGCTCGGGACGGCAGAGTAGTGGATATGGAAGTGGCCTATCTCACCCCCGCGGGCGTGGAGAAGGTCTATATTCGCGGCAGTCATTTCGACGACGCCGATCTCTTGGGGCGCATAGGCGTGGCCGAGGCCGATACCAAGCGGCAGGCCATACCCGAGCGCGAGGCGGGGCGTTGTCTGTTGGTTCACGCGGGCGACGAACGCGACGTCAAGGAGTCTTTGTCCGAGTTGGCGGCATTGTCCCTCACGTTGGGGTATACCCCCGTGGACGAGCTCGTGCAGAAGAGAGAGAAGCCCGACCGCCTTACCTACGTGGGTAGCGGCAAAGTGTCCGAGCTGGCGCTTACTTGCCAAGTCAAAGGGGTAGATACCGTCATTTGCGACCACCAACTGTCGGGCGTGCAGATCCGCAATTTAGAGAACGCCTTGGGGCTTACGGTCATCGACCGCACCACGGTCATTCTGGACATTTTCGCCCGCCACGCCACCACCAACGAGGGCAAGTTGCAGGTGGAGTTGGCGCGGTTACAGCACAGCCTTCCTTTGGTCGGCAACGGGGAAGAGGGGCTCAGCCGTCAGCGCGGCGGCTTACACGCCATGGCGGGCGCGGGCGAGACCAAGGCCGAGACCGACCGCCGCACCATTCGCCGTCAAATCGTGCAGGTTCGGGAGAAACTCAAAAAACTCGAAGAGGAGCGCGATTCCCGTCGCCAAACGCGGCAGGCGGGCGGGCTCAAAAACGTGGTCATCGTGGGCTACACTAACGCGGGCAAGAGCACGTTGATGAACTATATCACCAAAGCGGGCGTATTGGAAGAGAACAAACTGTTCGCCACCTTGGATTCGGTCAGCCGCACGGTGTGGGACGACGGTTACAAATATCTACTTACGGACACGGTCGGTTTTATCCGCCGTTTGCCGCACGAGTTTATCGAGGCGTTCAAGAGCACCTTGGACGAGGCGCGTTATGCCGATTTGCTGTTGCACGTGGTGGACTGCAGCAGTCCGCATATGACCGAGGAGTTCGACGTTGTAGAGGACGTTTTGCACCAAATAGGGGCATACGCCCCCACCCTTATCGTGTACAACAAGGTCGACCGAGGGGTTTCGGGCCCCTTGCCGCGGCTGGTGGACGCCGTCCGCGTCAGCGCCAAGACGGGCGAGGGCATAGACGACCTTCGCCGTCTTATCAAGCAAAAATTAACCCAAGAAGGAGAGTAATATGTCGCGTTTTTCCATTCCCATGGCGCCTGCCGCCGCCGAGAATACCTACGTCTACGGAGACGCCCGCGTCAGCGTTATATGCGACGGGCTTCTGCGCGTGGAGACCAAGCCGTTCAGCGATTATCCCACCCAAAAGGTGTGGCATCGCAACTTGGGCGTCGTTCGCTATCAGACCACGCAGCAGGACGGCGTTCTCACCGTCACCACGTCCCGCGCCGCATTCGCCGTGTCCGACAAGGGCAAGTTGCTACACGTCAAGTTGGGCAACGCCGTCGTCACGGATTTCGCTCGCGGCAATCTCAAAGGCACCGCGCGAACTTTGGACAACGCGTGGGGCGCCATCAAATTGTCCGAGGGACTCGTCTCGGCGGGCGGCGTTACCGTTATGACGGACGACAGCCTTCTTCTCAAGGGCGAGGATATCGTCAAGCGCGCCGCCGGCAAGGATTATTACGTCTTCGCCTATGGCCGCGACTATCGCGCGTGTATGCGCGCATTCTATGGCATTTGCGGCCAAGTGCCCCTCATTCCCAAGTACGCTTTGGGCAACTGGTGGAGCCGCTACAAGGCCTACACGCAAGAGGAGTACGAGGGCGTTATCGCGCGCTTCGAGCGGGAGAAAATCCCCGTCACGGTGGCCACCATCGATATGGATTGGCATTGGGTTGACGTCATCAAGCGCTTCGGCAAAGAGGCCAAGGCCAAGGGCGGGCGCAACTTCGCCGACAGAGCCATGGCCAAGTTCATGCCCGGTTGGACGGGTTACAGTTGGAATACCGACCTCTTCCCCGATCACAAGGCATTTCTCCGTCGGCTTCAAGAGGGCGGCTACCACGTCACGCTCAACGTGCACCCCTCGCACGGCGTGCGCTTTTTCGAGGACAGATATCCCGAGATGTGCGAGGCGATGGGGCTCGATCCCGACAAGAAGCCGTACATTCGCTTCAAATTGGGCGACAAGCGGTTTTTACAGGCCTATTTCGACGTATTGCACCACCCCTTGGAGAAGGAAGGCGTGGACTTCTGGTGGTTGGATTGGCAGCAGGGCAAACGCTCGGACGTAGAGGGGTTGGATCCCCTTTGGGCGGTCAATCACTACCACTACCTCGATTCCGACCGAGGTGACAAGCGTCCCCTCATCTTGTCGCGCTATGCGGGCGACGGTTCGCACCGCTACCCCTTGGGCTTTTCGGGGGACAGCGCCCAAAATTGGGCGAGTCTGCGCTTCCAACCCTACTTTACGGCCAACGCCGCCAATGCGGGCTACACTTGGTGGAGCCACGATATCGGCGGGCATCATTTCTGCCGCAAGGACGACGAACTGTTCACGCGTTGGGTGCAATTCGGCATTTTCAGCCCCATTCATCGCCTGCATTCCACGGCCAACGAGTTTATGAGCAAGGAGCCGTGGCGTTGCGGGGGCGAGGCGCACCGCACCATACGCGACTGTATGCGTTTGCGCCACCGTCTCATTCCGTACATTTATTCGGCGGCCTACCGCACGCACAAAGAGGGCGTGGCCCTGTGCGAGCCCATGTATTACGGCAATCCGCTCAGCCCCGAGGCCTACACCGTGCCCAACGAGTACCGCTTCGGCTCCCAACTCATCGTCGCGCCCATCACCGAAAAGGCCAACGAGACCACTATGCGCGCTTCGGTCAAGGTATGGCTGCCCGAGGGTACCTACACCGACGTCTTCACGGGCGCGGTCTATCGCGGCGGACGCTACTACACGATGTGCCGCGACCTCACCAAGATACCCGTGCTGGCCTCGGCGGGCGCCATCATTCCCATGTACCGCGACGCGGACAGCAACAATCTGTCCAACGACCAACCCCTCGAGGTATATATCTATCACGGCAACGGTCAATTCGTTCTATACGAGGACGACGGCGAGACCAAGGCCTACAAACGGGGCGTTTACGCCAAGACCGAGATGTCCGTCCGCGAGGAGGGCAATCGGCTCACCTTCACTATAGCGCCCTTCGAGGGGGACGAAAGCGTCGTGCCCTCTCGCCGCGAGGTCACCTTGCGTTTCGCCGACGTGGACGCGGGCACTGTCGTATACGACGGCGTGTCCCAACCCCTGGTCGACGGGGCGTTCACCGTCGCGTTTGACGCGGATAAGGGGGTGACGGTATGCCTCGAATCGTGCCGTTACCACGACAACGCCCCCGTCAAGGAGCAGGTCATCGACGTCATTTCGTCCTACCAGATGAATCACGGGCGCAAGCTTCGTCGGTTCGGCTATATGGTCAAGCGGCCTATGGCCAAGTTGCGCGCGGGCAAGGCGCTGCGCCTTCCCGTCGAAGAGGTGCAGGCCATTCAGCGCGGCATGAACGCCGAGCGGGACAAACGCTGATGCCGCTACTATTATCGTTAATCACTCAATAAGGAGATGCAAATATGAGAAAATTCAAAACGGAATCGCAAAAGATATTGGACATCATGATCAATTCCATCTACACCAACAAGGAGATATTCTTGCGCGAACTCATATCCAACTGCTCGGACGCCATCGACAAATTGTATTTTAAGAGCCTGTCCGAGAACATTTCTGGGCTTACGAGAGACAGTTTCTCCATTCGCGTGGACGTAGACAAGGACGAGCGCACCATCACGGTGTCCGACAACGGCATCGGCATGACCGCCGAGGAGTTGGACTCCAATCTGGGCGTCATCGCGCGTTCGGGCTCGTCCGAGTTCAAGGCCGCCAACGTGGACGACAATATCGACATTATCGGCCAATTCGGCGTGGGATTCTATTCGGCCTTTATGGTGGCCAAGAAGGTCAAGGTGCTTTCCAAAAAGTACGGAGAGACCGAGGCCAACGTGTGGACGTCTTCGGGCGTCGAGGGCTACGAGATCAAGCCCGCCGAAAAAGAGGGCTACGGCACCGAGATCACCCTCTACCTCAAGGACGACACGGACGAGGAGAATTACGACCGCTTCTTAGAGGAGTACACCTTGCGCGACCTCATCAAGAAGTATTCGGATTATATTCGCTATCCCATCGTGATGCAGGTCACCGAGTACCAAAAGGCCGAGGAGGGCGAAGAGGAGCAAGAGGTCAAGGTGGACAAGACCGTCAACTCCATGACGCCGTTGTGGGTCAAAAACAAGAGCGAGGTCAAAGAGGAAGAATACAACGAGTTCTACAAGGCCAACTTCTACGACTACGAGGATCCTTTGTTGGTCATTCACACCAAGGTAGAGGGCAAGGTGGACTACAAGGCTTTGCTGTACGTCCCCGCCAAAGCCCCCTACGATTATTACAGCAAGAATTACGAAAAAGGGCTCAAACTGTACACGGCGGGCGTGATGATCAGCGAGAAGTGCGCCGACCTCTTGCCCGACTGCTTCTCCTTCGTCAAGGGCTTGGTGGACAGCGATCTGCCCCTCAACATTTCGCGCGAGACCATTCAGCAAAATCACCAGCTCAAAGCCATCGCCGCCAACCTCGAGACCAAGATTCAAAAGGAACTCTTGTCTTTGATGGAAAAGGACCGCGAGAAGTACGAGAAGTTCTACAAGGCGTTCGGTCTCCAACTCAAATACGGCGCCTACGCGGATTGGGGTATGCACAAAGACCTCGTGCAGGATCTTCTGTTGTGGCGTAGCGTCAAGGACGACAAGATGGTCAGCCTCAAAGAATATGTGGAAGCCATGCCCGAGGGGCAACCCGCCGTCTACTACGGCGTAGGGCGCTCGGTCGAGATGGTCAAGGCCATGCCGCAGAGCGAGCAGATCCTCGACAAAGGCTACGACGTCCTCTGTTTCGACGCCGATATCGACGAGTTCGCGGTCAAAATGCTCCGCGACTACAAAGAGAAGACCTTTGCCAATATCGCCGACGAAGTCGCCGAGGAGAGCGAGGAAAAAGCGGACGACCACCAAGACGTCTTCGACTTCGCCAAAGAGCATTTGGGCGACAAGGTGTCCAAGGTCAAGCCCACCCAGCGGCTCAAATCGCACGCCGTATGCCTCACGGCCATGGGCGACGTCAGCTTGGAGATGGAACGCGTGCTCAACGCCATGCCCAACGCCGAGGGCAACGTCCGCGCCGAGCGTGTGCTGGAGATCAACACCACCCATCCCGTGTTCGACAAACTCGTCAAACTGTTCGCCGAGGACAAGGACAAAGCCGCCGACTTGGTGGACGTGCTGTACGACCACGCGTGTATGTCCGTCGGGCTTGCCGTCGACAATCCCGCTTCCTACGTCGCCAAAGTCACCAAACTCCTCACCGAGTAACGCAAAACCCCCTATACGGTATATACAAAATCGCACCATTCCATAGAGTGGTGCGATTTTTATTGACGGCAAATTCTCTATGCCGTTTCTATTTGGACAGGATATTCCAGTCGGGATAGGTCGCCTTGTAGGTTTCCACCAAGGCCGACGGCACGTATATCGTTCGGGTGGACAGGAAGGTGGCGATATAGCTTACGTCTACCACTGCGTTTGCGTCCAAATACACATTGCCGATGGTCGTGAATTTCTCGATGAGGTTGCCAAAGGATTGCGTTATGCTATCCCCCGTTATATGCAATTCGTTCAGCGTGTCGGGATAGTTGACTTGCCCCGACGTGGTATTGAACATGGTCGCAATGGCAACGTTGCCTTTGACGTACAATTTGGAGAGCGCGCTTGCGCCCACCAACGCTTTCACGCCCACGGTGTCGCAGTCGAGGGTCACGGTTGTCACCTTGGCGCAACCGTACAGCATATTGCTGTTGTCCGCTATCGTGCAGTCGCGGATGGTGACCGTGGTCAAGGTGGTACAGCCCGAGAAGAGGTAACTGTTCGCGCCTATCGCGCCGCCCAGAATGGTGGCGGTCTTCAAGGAGGTGCACCCCGCAAAGGCGTCGCTGCCGATGGTCGTCACGGTGGCGGGCAGGGTGACGGCGCTTATCTTGCACCCCGCGAACGCGCGGCGCCCGATGCTCGTATATCCCGTGGGAATATTGATGGACGAGGTCGCCTTGCCGTCGAACACGCCGTTTGCTATGGCGGTCACGGGTATTTCCGTTCCGGCCGCGTACATGGCGGCGGTACCCATCGTGGTGGGTAGTACGCAGGTATTCGCCCCTTCGTAGCGGCACACCACGCCCGCCGTTCCGTCGGCGTTATAGCCGAGGTAGGTCTTGGCGGTCGTGCCCTTGTTGGCAAAGAGGGGCGTCACGGTCACGTCGCGGTCGATACCCGTTAAGGTCACGCCTACGTTGCCCACGTCTTCTATATACCAGCCCGCGAACACTTTGTCCGAGTAGACGGCGGTCGGCAGCGTCACCACGTCCGCCGTCGTGAAGCGCACGGTGGGATTCGTCAGTTCGTCCGCGCCCGCCAAATCGTAGGTAATGGTACGGTATGCCTCCATACGTCCCCACAAAACGAGGTCTTCGGCCGCCACCAGATTGTTGGTGCTCTTGTTGATATTGACGTTTTGCACGCGTTGAGAGTAGGTCTCGTCCGTGTACCAGCCGAACCACTTGTGCGTCTCCGTGCTGTCCAATTCCTGCAAGGCTTTTCCCTCAAAATAGGTAAAGGTCGTATCCGCGGGCAACGCCGCGCCCTCCACGCCACAGCGGAAGGACAGCGTGTACGTTTGCGCTTCGAAGCGGCTGTACACCGTCAACGTCTTGGTCGTCGTGCCCGTCAGGAGCGATTTGTAGGACTCCAATAGGTCCACGGTCAGCACGCCGTCCGCTATGGGCTTGGTGAAGGTCTTATCCGCGTACCAATCCCGTTGCGTCACGTATCCCGTTTGGCTCATTTGCGGCAGTTGATACCCGTCGCCTATGTCTTCCACGGTCATAGACCTGCTCTTCGCGCCCCATTCGGCGGCCACGTAGTCGGCGGTCGTGCCCGTGGGTGTCGTGTACTTCAACGCCACGACGTAGGTCACCGTGGCCCAATCGCAGTACAGCACGACGTCTTTACAGTAGGGCGCGTTGGTGCCGTTGGGCGAGGCGCTGCCCAGCATAGTCACCGCCGTACCCGACAAGTCTTCGGTTTCGTACACGGCGACGATGGTGTAGCCGAAGCGCACCAGTTTATTCTTCAGGTTGGTGTTGAAAGAGCTCGCCGCGCTCAGGTTGCCGCTCAACTGGTAGGTGGTCGGCAGGTTCAGCGCGGTCACTTTCTCTTCGGTCAAATTGCCATAGGCAATTTGGTAGGTCGCCTTTTCCCATTTGGGATACAGCGCGGTATTCTCAAACAATTCCGCGGTCGAGCGCACCTGCCGCGCGTAGGTGTTGTCCGTGTACCAGCCGAGGAACGCGTAGCCGTTGGCGGTGGCGTCGGCGAGTGTCACGGGGTAGTCCGCCGTAAAGGTCAAGGTGGTGTCGCTACCTTCCGTATTGGGGTTATCCCATACGCTCACGGTCGTATTGCCCGCCTTTCCGTTGCCGAACGTAATGGTATAGGGTATGGCCGTCCACTTGGCGTATGCGGTCACGACGTATTGCATATTGCCGTCGTCCGGCCGCAATGTGTCGCCTATCTCGTCCAGCACGTCGCCGATATTCACCACGTACTGTCCCGCGTCGTTCTGCGCCATCTTTTCGGTGGCGGCTCTATCCCGATACCACCCCTCGAAGGCGTAGCCGCGTTTCGCGGGCGTATACAGCACGACGTCACCCGTGCGGTAGGTCACTTCGTGTATCTGGTTGCCGTCCAAGGTGCCGCCGAAGGCGGACGTGCCCTTGTCGTAGAAGCGTATGCCGTACACGGTGGGCGTCCACTTGGCGTACAATTCGGTGATACCCACCGTTCCTTGCGTCAATTCGCCCACCCTCGTGCGGGGGGAGAACTCCATCGAGGTGTACCACCCGCCAAAGGTGTTGTATTTGGCCGACACGGTCGTAAAGGCCAAGGTCGGGCTTTCCACGGTGTAGTCGTAGGTATCCACGGTATAGGCCGCGGTGGACTTGACGTTTTCCAACTTTTTGGTCAAGAGGGACGCGTCGTCCAATAGGTAGTAGAATCTCACGGTGTACGAGGTCACTATCCACTTGGCGTAGAAGGACAGGTCGGCGTTTTCCTCGCAACCGCCTATCTCGGTATAGGTTGCGCCCGACAAAAGGCTGTTGCGTTTCCACCCTGCGAAGTAGTAGCCGGCTCTTTCGGGTTCCATCAGCACGGTGCCGAGGTAGGTGTCGTATGTTGCCGTTACCTGCGTGTTTCGGTCGTCGTTATAGTAGTAGGTTATGGTGCGTTCGTAGCCTTTCCACACGGCGGTCAAAGTTTTGCCGTCGTAGGCGGCCAACGCTTCCGTCGTCGCGGATACGGCGGTTTCGTCCCCCGTTTCTATGCGCAGCGACAGCGCGTCGAGCGTGTCGTCCCCCGCATAATACCAATGGTCCAACAGGCAATTCCGTCTTGTCGAAGCGTCGCGCCAAGCGGACAGGTAAGCCTCGTCCTCGTCCTCGCCCACAGCGAATTGCACGGCGGTTTTACCCTCGCGGTCTTCCCTTGCGAGGTACAAGGTATACACGGGCGTGGTCTTGGCGTACAAGGTGAAGTCAGCCGCGAACGCCCCGCGGCGTATCACGTACACGCCGTTGTTGAAGATATTTTCGCACCCTTCATCCGTATACCAGCCCTCGAAGCGGTAGCCCACCACTTCGGCGGGTTTGATTGCGATATCGTCCGTCGCGCCCGCGCTGAAGCCGAGTTTCGTGCCGATCTCGCGGCCCGTTTCGGCTTGGATAAAGGTGACGTAATAGGTGTTGGCCGTCCAGTTGGCGTAGAGCGTCAAGTCGCCCGTTAGGCCGCCGAACGAAGAGACCATTCGGGTGCCGTTCTGCTCGGTGCTCCAGCCTACAAAGGTGTACCCCTCGCGCACGGGCGCGGTGAGCGCACGCGTATCCTGCGTCGTATATTTCGCGGGCGCAAAGGCTTCCTTGTTGGTCACGGGGTAGGTCAAGCTGTCGTTCAGCACGTAACTCACGTCGTATTCGATGGCGTGCCACACGGCCACGAGGTCCAGATTTTCGGCATACGTACCCGCGTAAATGGTGTTATTTTCGATGGGCGTGCCGTTGTAGGTGTAGTAGAGGAATTCATAACCGTCCTGCGCCAGCGGTTCGTCCAAGGTCAAGGTGTCCGCCACCGTATAAAAGCGCGTACTGCCGTAGGGCTGCCCGAAATTGGTGATTTTGACATAGTAGTCTTGTGTCTGCCACTTGGCGACGAGCAACAGGTCGTCCTCCACCACCGAGTTGAAGTTAAAGCGTTCGCCGCTTTCGCTCCCTACGTACCAGCCGAGGCAGGCGTAGCCTTTGCGGTTGTAATTCTGCTGCGCCACCTTGCCCGTCCATTCGCTCGACCGCACGGTCACCCTTGCCGCGCTTTCGAAGTTGGGTTCAAAGGTAACTTCGTGTATCGCATAGCGTTCCACCACCGCGTAGGGCACGCTCACCTTGACGGTGCGCCCCTGCGCGTCGGTCACGGTCACGTTCACGGCGTTGTTGGCGCTCACGGCTTCGGTGGAGAAGTTGCGGTCTATGGCGTTCGCGTCCCGCACGTACACTTGTTCCACGGTGTCGTCCGAGTAGGTCACCTCGAAGGGGTAGGCGGATAGCGCCGTCGCAAATTCCGCCCGCGTGTCGTCCACGAAGACCACGAGGGGTTGATTATAGGTGTATGTCGCTTTGGTGATTTTGGCGGGTTGCGCCACTTGATAGGCGTAGTCCGCCGTGATCATGCCGTAGACCGAGTCAAAGGACAACTGACACACGAAGTTGCCGGCCTTGTCCGTTTTGAATCCGTTGACGTTCAGCGTGCGGCGTATGCTTTCCAGCGTCCATTCGCCCGAGGTACCGTCGTCAAAGGTAGCGGACAACGTGCCCTCGTAGCTCATACTTTCGTTTACTTTGTAGTTGGTCTTTATACCCGTCAATTCGACGGACAGCACGTGCGACGCGGCGGCGGGGGCCACCACGGTGTACGAGAATTTGCAACTTTGGTCGGAGTAGGTCACGATGATGGAGCGGCTGCCTTCGGATTTGGTATTGAATTCGCCCGACAGCATATTCTCGGTCAATTCGATTTCTTTGGTACTGCCGTCCGAGTAGGAGAGGACGAGGCGCGCGCCGTCGAGGTTCAATTCGTCGCCCACAGTATAGGCGTTTTTCAAGGAGCCCGTTGCCACCTTGATAGACGTCAACTTGGCCTCTTGGGTGCCGCAGGCGGCCAGACCGCAAGATAGCGCAAGCACCAACAGCAATATTATAGCAATCGTCGTCAGGTTTTTTCTCATAGCCTACTTCCTTTCGTCGCATACGCGTCGCGCTTGATAGCGCACGCACACGCGTGCACACTTATCTATTCTACATTATACTATTATTCTTCTACCTTGTCAATACGCAATACGCGTGGTACCCAAGGGCTTTGCGCCTCGGGTTTCGCCGCCCCGATCGGCCTTCCCCTCCAACTTTCTCCAAGCTATTCCAAATTTCCTCTTTATTTTTACCACGATCCGTAGTATAATAGCGGTATGAAGCGCTTTCTTGCCCTATTTCTTATAGTCGTCGTTTCGGCGTTTGCTTTCGTCGTTTCCCCCGTCGCAGGTGCGGAGGAGATTTACTACGTCGTACCCGAAGGGCAAGAGGTCTATATGCAGTATGCCCGAATGGCCAACGTCAACGGCGAGTTTACGCTCGACCAAGCGCGCGTCCTTTTGCCCGCGGGCTACACCGTCAAGGTGGTCGCCACCGAGAGCGCGCAGGTTCGCGTGACCTATTGCGGTCTCACCGATTGCTTCATCGCCAAGTCGGATTTGGACAAAATGACCGTTTCCCCGTCCGAGAACGCCTTGCCCACCATCATCGTCGACGTGGACGGTCCCACCGTCTATCACTACGTCAAGGATGCGGAGGGTGAGCGGATTGAGATGCGCGGCAATATCACGGCCACCACTCGGTTGACCTATCTTGGCTCGTACGAGAGCGGCGGTTTTGTCTATTACGCGGTCAGGAAAGAGGAAGAGAACGACGTCTATTACGTTTTGCCGTCGGCTGCCACCGTGGCCAAGGTGGAGGCGGTTTTGCATCCCGCCGCCAACGTCGTCGAGTCCAAGCCGCGGCAGAGTGCGGCCGAGACCGCCAAAGAGAAGGAGTTTACTTGGGTGCGTTTCGTGCTCATCTTAGGCGTTATCGTGCCCCTCATCACCATCGTTTTGATGATCGTTCGCCCCTCGGCGCGCCGCCGCCGTCAGCACCGCGAGATATACGACGACGAGGACGATTACGACGGCATCGACGAGGTATAGGCACGGAGTAGAGCAGAGCGACGAACGCAACGAAAAACGCTACGAGAAACTACAAAAAGCAACGAAAAAAGCGACGTCCCGCGACGTCGCTTTTTTCGATTGGATTACTTAGTCTTTCTTGTAGCCGATGTTCTTCTCTTTGGTCTCGTCGAACGAGAAGTTGCAGATGGAAGCCACCAAGCCGTAGATGCCGAACGTGATCATCGACAGGAAGATATAGCCGCCCGTTCTGCAGGTGAAGCCGTTGGGTTTCAGGCTGCTGTGGTTGATGATGATGCTACCGATCCAGCCCAAAAAGAACGTCAATAAAAAGCGAGTCAAGTTTTTGTTATCCATAATTTATTCTCCTTTGTTGGTATAATTTATGTTAGCATATCGAAAATAGCAATGTCAATTCGAAAATAGTAATGTCATTAAATTCTTTTATAAATATTTCTTATTCTTCCCGATACGGTTTGGGCACTTTGCCGTGGTAGGGGGCGTTGGCGATATTCCTCGCCGACAAAAAGACTTTGAGTCGCGTTTTCACGGTGCCCCGCTTTTTCGACTTGGGCAGCGTCGCCACCGTCTTCACGCGCACGTCGCCTTCGATCGTTCCTATTTTTCGCACCGTTTTCGTTTCGCCGGGCAATAGGTCGAAGAAGTTGTCCGAGTAGTGTCCTTTCCCCTCGTCTTCTATCATTACCAGCCGTTGATATACGTCCGTATGCAAGGTGATATTGTCGCCGTCCACCGCTATCCGTATATCCCCCACGGGCAATTTGAGTTTCTTTTCGGGGCGCAACAGGCAGTTTTTTTGCGCGAGCATAGCGCCGTTCTCATGCAGCCGCACGGCCACGCCCTGCCGTTTTTCGTCTATCTCGGCGGTCGCCATCTCGGCTACGACCATGTTGCCCAATGGCGGCACCGTGCTTTTACGCAAAAAGGTGGGGGACGTACCCTCCAAATCGAATACACACCACGCCACGTCCACGGTTTTTGCGTAGGGGTAGTCGTTTATGACGATAAGGCGCACTTTGTCCTTTTCGTCCTCGATGGACGCGGTGAGGGGCGCGTTGAAGCGCCGCGCCGCGTATTGCAGGGCCTTGTATTCGCCGTAGTAGTCGTAGCTCGACCAGGATGCGGTCGGCCAGCAGTCGTTCAGTTGCCGGTACGTTGCGCCTGTTTCCGCGCCCTTTGCGCCGCCCGGGCATAGCCTTTTTGTCTTTTCAACGGTATGCTTTAACCACATCCCAAAACTTTGTTTTGGATTTCACCTTGCCGCCGGCAAGATTTCTCCTGCGTGTAACGCAGATTTCTCCCGTGCAAAGCACGGATTTATTTATCGCTATGCGATAGGTTTCTCCACCACGTTGACGTAGCGATAGGGAATCTCCACGCCCGCTGACAATAGCGCCTCGCGCACGGACACGTTGATTTGGTCGCGCACCTGCTCGGTGCGGCTGGTGGGCAGGTAGTACACGGTGGTCTGCATGATGAGCGCGCTGTCCGTGAATTGCCAGAAGTACACGTCGCCGTATTGTTCTTCGCCCTGTTTATTCACGAAGCCGGGCACCGAATATTCGCTGGCCTCCACGGTGTCGTGTATGACCTTCTTGACCATTTCCATATCGCTCTCATATCCCACCGCGAATTGGAATGTGATCGAGCGCGTCTTGGTCTTGAAACTGAAGTTGTCCAACCGCATGGCGTTGATGACGTGATTGGGCACGACGTAGCGCAGGGATTCCGCGCCGATCAGCACCACGTGGCGCAAGGTCATTTCTTCCACGATGCCCGCCGTACCGTCCTGCAATATGATCCTGTCGCCCACCTCGAAGGGGCGATGGATGCTTATCATGATGCCCGCCAATATGTCCTTGATGATGTCCTGCGCCGCGAAGGCGATGACCGCACTCACGATGGCCGTACCGCCGAAGATGGTCGTCCACACGGTTTTCACGCCCGCGAAGGAACTGATCACCAACACGATGAAACCCAACACGATGAGGACGGAGATAAGATGCTGGAAGAACAGCAAATGCAGTCCGCTCCGTGTCTTTTGAATGCGCTTGAATATGATCTTGTTCAGTTTGGTCAATAAGATGCACACGATGAGCACCGCGAGCACCATCGCCACCCATGCGAGTATATTCCAAGGTTTTTCCAGTTTATTGATGAAATCCAACAACATAGGGCAATCTCTCTCGTAAGTATATATTGTATTATATCGTTTGTTCCGTCAAAAATCAAATAGTTAACGCGCAAAACGAAGCAAAGATACGAAAAAAAAACGCTTTTATAAGCGTTTCGTTTTCTCAATTCCCGTACGGATTTTTGAAAGGGCCGCGCGTCTTGATGAACGCCAACTCTTTTTTGGCGTTCTCTATGCGCGCCGCTATCGTTTCCAATTCCCTTTCAGCGTATGTTGCGTCGTAGTCGCTCGCGTGCTGGTGTACGTAGGTCAGCAGTTGCCACGCCTTGTCGCGTTGGCTTAGCGTGCCGCTCAAAAAGTCCGTGCACAAACTACTGTATCGGTAGTTTCGGATACTTTTGACGTCCGCGATGATCTCGTCGAACGCGGCGATATACGCCTCGCATTTTGCATACGCTTCTTCTCTCGTCATCGTATTCTCCCGTTTTTCGTTTTCGGCGTTCTCGTCCGTCGCACGCCTATTTCTTCTTCTCTTTCCGCCGTTTGTCGTTGATGACGGCGAGGGCGGCCTCGTCTATCACCGATATTCCTTCCTCTTTGGCTATCTCAACCATCTGCGTGAGGGCGGCTTTCAAAAAGACGCGCGGTATCTTCACCAATTTGGCGCACGCCTCGTCCGTAAAGGTCACGGTGGGGTCGATGCGTTTGGCGCAGTAAATGACCGACTTGACGTCCCCCTCGTGTTCGGGTATCTTCTCCGCGAAGGGCTTGCGGAAAGCGGAGCACCAAAAATCAGTGCTGTCGCGGTAGCCGTAGTCCACGGGCACCGAGGGGAAGTTGTTACGGTTTACTCCGTTTACGATGGCGTCGTAATACTTTTCTTCCATCCATATCTTGTCTATTTTCAGGATGAAATGCGCGCCGAATTTGCTCGTAATGCCGTTGAACTTGCGGTAGGGCGGCTCGTACCCCTCCAACTGTCCCGGCTTGTCTTGGTAGGCGTCTTCGAGACTGCTGTCCCAGGTGCATTCGAATACCTGAAACGCCTCTTCCACCAGTTGCGGCCGTCCCTCGCCCAAAGGGCTGTCCACCAGGGTGAAGATGCAGTCCTTCATCTTTTCCGCCGTGGTGTCCCCCGGGAAGCCCAATCGCACGGCCTCTTTGAAATACTTGCGCTTGTCGGGGATGAAGTTCAATGTCACCTTGCCCGTCCGCAGGATATTTTGCGCGGTGTTGGAACTGTTGCGCACCTCGAAGATCATGGCGTAGTAGTCCTTGCCCGCCACGTAGTACGGGAAGCACAGCGAATACGCGCCCAGGTTGGTCTGTCCCGTCTCCGCCACCGTGCTCGCCAAAATGGTGGGCATGGGGAAGAACGCGGACGTTTGATAGAAGTTGTCTACGATGCGTAAGTCTTTGAATTTCACCTTATTGTCTCCTTATGCCTTTCTCCCTTGCATTATCGCACGCTTTCCTCGTTTTGTCAATGCGCGCTCACGCCAAAGCCTTTTCCACCGCCGCCGCCGTGGCACGGAGCCGAGCGACCGTTTCTTCGTCGAAGCGGTTTTCGATGGGGCTGTCCACGTCCAATACGCCGAATATCCCCCCGTCCTTGTGCAAGGGCACCACCATCTCGCTCTTCGTGGCGCAGTCGCAGGCGATATGCCCCGCGAAGGTGTGCACGTCCCCGACTACCGTTACGTCGTCCGCTTCCACCGCCGCCCAGCACACGCCGCGCCCGCGCTTTAACCTCACGCACGCGGGCTTGCCCTGGAATGGGCCCAATACCAGTTCGTTCCCGCGCAAAAAGTAAAATCCCACCCAGTTGATTTGGGGCACTTGGTCATAAATAAGTGCCGACGTATTGGCCAAATTCGCTACCACGTCGCTTTCTCCCGCCAACAGAGCGGCCGCTTGCGCAGGCAGTAATGCAAGGTTCATATTCGCGTTCATTCCGTTCCCTCCAAGGTGCAAATTGTCTCTCAAAACTTTACGAAGATATGGCAATATCCGTTCGGGTGCTTCTCCAAATACTTTTGGTGGTATTCTTCCGCCGTCCAATAGTTACTAAGGGGCGCCACTTCCACCGCGCACTTTCTGCCGCTTGCTTCTTCCACTTTGCGCACCTCTTCCTCGGCGATCCGTCTATCCTCTTCGTTCTCGAAATATATCCCCGTGCGGTATTGCTCGCCTTCGTCTTCTCCCTGCTTGTTGACGGCGAAGGGATCTATCACTTCGAGAAATCGCCGTACCAAGCGTTCGGTCGGCAGCACCCGTTCGTCGTAGTCCGCTTTCACGGTCTCGGCGTACCCCGTCGTTTGGCTCTTGACCTCTTGATAGGTCGGCCTGTCCGTTCTGCCGTTGGCGTATCCCACTTCTGTCTTCGTCACGCCCTCGGCCCCGTCCAGAAACCGTTGCATTCCCCAAAAGCATCCCCCCGCCAAATATATCCTCTTCATAATTCCTCGTCCTCCCTTGTTTTCCTTCGTTGCCATAATCATAATATATTCTACCGCAACAGTCAATCACTTCAAAGGCACGGCTTATTCCCGCAATATAGTTTACGCGCCGTTCGGCGTAGGGCTCCTTGCACTTCTTGCATTAACGGTCATATTATTTATACGCCCTAACCCCCAACTGTCCGCAACAAAAACCCCGCACGACGTTCGTACGGGTTTGTGGCGGGGAAAATGGGATTTGTAATGCTTTGGTCGTAAGCCCAACAAACGGCTTGCGTTATCTCTTTTTGTAGAGTACAAGTTCGGGGTCGGCGCCATTCTCGCCATAGGTACAGATGAGGATAAATTCCACGTTGGCCAAAACGCCAAAGCACCGCTTGGCGTCTCCAAGCGACACCAGTTGGGTGCCAAGATAGGTGATGTTGTCGTCGAGGAATTTGACCTTGGCGCCACCGGGCAGAGTATACTCTATGTTGACATAGGCACCCACCAAAGCGTGCAGTTTGTCTACCGTGGGCATGCCCTCGATATGCAAGGCGTTGATCTCCTCGATCAGTTGCTTCTTGAGCGCCTCGAAACGCCCGCTGTCCCCCAGCGCCTTGTGATTTTTCCAATATTTGAGGTTGGGGAGCACGCCCTTGATATACGTGCGTGCCTCCTCTCGTGGAAACCCCTCGCCCGCCATGTGCTCGACGCACACGTCGATGAGGTCGTCCATATCATCATAGGTAAACGTGCCGTCGGCATAGCACCACTTGCAATACTCCTCGTTGAGGGCGCCGTCACTGTCGCGGCCCAAGATCGAGTCGTCCTCGAGGGGCATGCCACAACATTGACAGATAAGCTTGTGCGGGGAGCCCAGTAGCGTATTGATGGATACGTCGTAGAGTTTGGAAAGCAAGATGAGCGAGTCGGTGTTAGGCACAGTATCGCCGTTTTCCCATCGAGACACAGCCTGCCGCGTCACAAACAGTTTTTCTGCCAGTTCGTCTTGCGACCAACCCATTTTTGTCCTCAATTCGTATAGAATGTCCTTCGTGTCCATAGCGCAACCTCCATCATTATTCTACTACGTTTCGTTCGGTTTTTCAAGCAACTGCCCGTTGCTTTTCCCTATTACTTCTCTCGCAAATAGACGCCCCTTGTCAAATGGATGGATAATTTTCTATCATCCCATTTTGCGCTTAGGGATGGGCTACTCGCTTCCTTCGTAGCCGTCCCTACCCCGCGCGATGTGGCGAATAAAGTGAGATTAATAATGACCCACGATTGGTTTTGCAAAACCAATAAAAAATGCAATGCAGTATTTTGAGAGCGAAATGTACGCAATAGTGGAGATATAAAGAAAACGCTGTACGAACCCCATTTTGCCTAAATTGGCACGGTTTTAAGTACAACGTGTCCCTTAAAACGAAATCGGGATAAATAGTGGGGTCACTATTTATCCCAATTGGCGGCGCAACTGAATGTCAGTTTGAACTATATATATTTTGCATCAAAAATCAATTCGTCGTAAACAGACATTTCGAAACGCTTTGATATTTGTACTAATCGTCGACAAATAAGTCGTAGTAGTTATATTTTACTCGTTTAGCTTCTTCTGATATTTTAGGGCACTTCAAAAGGCTGTTTTTTATTGCTTTTATTTTGCCTTCTTTAGTTGTCACTTTATCTTTATGTTGGGAATAAATGTATATTGCGCTTTCTCTTGTAAAGCCTATCTTTTGCAATAAAACAACTTGTTTGTTGCAAGTTCCATACTCCACATACTCATACCAATCATTATTACTAATATCTTGTCCACTAATCATTTTCCGTTCGGAAAACTTAAGGAAATAGTTTTTGATCTTGAATTGAATGATACGTTCAATGGTGTCCAGTATTTCATTGATTAAATGATTGCGTTGATCTATGTCATCAATGTATGGAATTATCTCCCCGGCAATGAATATTTCACCCTTATTTCGATAAAAATCTATTGTTTGCTCTATAATTTGCTTAATTCCTAATCCATTCATCCACTGTAACAGTATAACAGAATAATACATCAAACACGTTTCTTTCCCGATATCCTTTTTACTTTCATATTTTTCCCAATTGAAAAGTTTATGAAGTAGACATAAAAAGCCCAATACAGACTGATAAGACATATTGGGGGGATAAGCAATTTGAGACAGTTTAATTTCGTTGTCAACAGATTGTATTTGGTCGGGAGTAGTCGTGATATCATCTTGAACACAAGGATTATCTTTAAAATGAGCCTTGATCTGTTCAATTATTTCGGGAGTTAATTGTTTTTCAAACAACTTATGAAATTTACCTTTTTGACCATTTAAGATATCTTTCAATAGAATATTCATTACATATCTAGCGAATGTATATTGGTCATAAGTATCACTTTTCTTTTCAAGCACGGTTTTTCCTTGGGATAATGCTTTTATAATGTCTTTTTTCTTGCTGTCAGATAAATAATAATCTACAGATAGTTGTTGATCATCAACTTCACACCCAATGGCTGTTTTATATTTTTCTTTCGTGTCTTTATCTGATATTAAAAATATGTTACCAAACATATTGAACTCAATTCGTCCAACTCTTCCTATTAAATTCTTAAAATCTACACGATAAGTATCTTTTAACCAATTGGAAGAAGAATTCAGCATTAAAAATAAGTTTTCAGCAGGGAAATTTACTCCTTCCAATAAAGTTGAAGTGCAAAAAACAGTTTTTATCTTATTTTTCTTGAATAGAGTTTCGATCTTTTCTTTTATTCTTGAAGGAATATATGCTACATGATATGCTACGCCTTTTTTTAATGATTTTGTCAGATAACAGTCATCGTGAATATCTTCTGCGATGTCTTTTATTAAAGCATCTAATTCTTGGTCATCTATATCCGGTTCGCCGTTCATATATTCCATTGCCCATTCAACAGCATTCTTTTTGCTTTCGCAAAACACTATGTTGCTTTTATTATGCCCTAATTTTTTAACAATTGATACTACATTATCTTGTTCAGATAATAATCTTGCAGAATCCGGTAGGTCATAGAAAGCAGAATCAACATCAGAATAAAAACTCATTTTATTAAGATCACGCTCAATAAGAATTTTACTTTGATTAACTGGAGAATACTTAATTCTAGTTGAAGTTTTATTGAGATTATCATTAACTAATTCCAAGTATACTTGTGGATTCGGAATATTAGGGCTTGAAAAGTATATTTTTGCACCGCTATGCTCTTTGTTAATAATGCTCATAATTTTGTAGAAGAAAGCACTGCGATCTTCACCTTTTGAAATCTTATGAGCTTCGTCAATAAAAACATAGTTTATAGACACATTTTTAATTTGTAGTAAATGATAAAGCAATCTTTCTTGTGTATATATCATTACGTAGTTATAATTATCTTCTTCCTCGATAATCATAGCAGGTGTTTTAACAACTTTATACTTTTTCTCCCATAAATCCTCGTTTATATCTTCGATAATACGCTCATATAACTCGTTAATAAGAGCGTTTGTGGGAACAACAATAACGAAATTGGAACGTTCCCCTTTACGAATGATATCCTTAATGAACATTCTAATTACGAATGTTTTTCCAAGAGAAGTTGGGGCTGAAAAACTATAACATTCATTGCGTTTTAAACAATCAAAAGCAATCCTTTGCTTATTAATAAAATAACTTTCGCTTTCCCAAGGAATCCTGTATTCTTCTTTTACTATTTGTTCTTTACAGCATTCAATAACATCTTGATTGATATAATTGGGTGTATTCTGATTAAGCCCGAAGTAATTGTTTACATTTGATAGCACTGAACCCATACAATACTTTACCAATTCATCTTGTTCAAATATTTTGTTAAGCATCGTTACAATGTTTTGTGCATAATTGAAGCACTGGTCTTTTTTTGCTTCAATAGTGCATTTAGATAGGACATCGGCAAACCGTAATGCGTCAACTTTTTCTTTTTGCGTTAGCGTCACAGTAAAACTACTGTTTAATAATAGATTGCAATAGTTATATGCGATTTTATTAAACAAATCATGCAAGTAATTGTTTTCAGTCAAATTGTTATACAAACGGTCTTCTAATTTTAACATATAATTATACCTTATACGAAGAATTGTTTAAAAGTTGATCCATTATGTTTGCTCTATCAGCATCGACTTTGTTAAATGGCAAAAAGAAAATATAGAATGACATTCCTTCTAGTTGCGCTTTCTTAATCTCAGTGTTTAATTTTTGTGTGATTTGGGGAATTAGTGCTCGAATAGCTTCAACATTCTTTTTGCGAGTTTGTATTGTGTCATCACATGGATTAACCTCTTGATTATATCCAATAAAAATACCGGCAGCTGTTTCTTTAATCACATTGTTTATATAATCAGATGTAAGATTAGGCACTATTTGCTCTATTATATATTCTGCTTCTTTCTCCGAGATGGTTTCTTTAAAGATTTCCGTGGATACAAGTGAAAAATCATAATCTCTATTTTTTAAAGAGATTTGCAAAGATTTAAAGGCATTTGTAATCGCGTCATTAACATCCCCTATAAGTTTAGATTCGCACAGAATGATTTGATTGTGTTGTCCATTTTCAGTTTGAAATGAAAAGAAATGAACAGCATCTGAATTATAATTGTATTGATTTCTCGTTCCTTTTAATTCCATTTTGGATAACAATTTAGGAGCACCTAATACTGTTTCTAAAAACATATATAGCAAAATCTCGCCCAATTCTCCGCCGGCACCCGTACCAGCATTCTGAATTTCATGGAAACGAGAAATGGCTTTTGAAATAGCCATTTCGGGATCTTTGTCAAACTCTTTGCGAGATAAAGCATACCTACCCAAGTTTCTTTTTAATATCTCAAACATTCTATAGTAACAATAGTTATTGTTTTCGATGTCTAGCATGAAAAATTTTAATTCTCGATTATTGCCAACACAAAGAGTTTCATTATGTTCAATTTCTAAGAATACCTTGTCAAATTCGGTTTTATCAGTCTTAACTGTTTGATTTAACATACAAAACTATTCCTTCTAAATGCAGTTAGTAATCGATACTGTTTTCATCGAGCAAAAAGTCGTAAATGCTCATAGTTACGATGCCGTTTTCGTCGCGCTTGCGCTTAATATCGTCCTTGACGATGATTATTTTTTTGAAGAAGTCCTTTATTTTTATCAAAGATTTCTTTTCTTGTTCTTGCTTTTCTTCGGCGTCCATCGCAAACGCTGACTGAATATAAAATTTGTTGTTGCCGCGATTAGCGATAAAGTCTACTTCATAATAGTTGCGAACGACTTTGCCTTCTTCGTTGCGCTTGGCGACTTCTACGATCCCAACGTCTACGGAGAAACCACGCTTGATGAGTTCAAGGTAGATAATATTTTCCATAATGTGGTTTTCTTCTTGTTGGCGGAATCCGAGCGCGGCGTTACGCAAGCCGAGGTCGGTAAAATAGTATTTCGATGGGGTAGATAGGTATTTCTTACCTTTTACGTCGTATCGCTTTGCCTTGTCAACAAGGAAAGCGTCCTCTAAATATGATAGGAAGTTGGAAACTGTTTTATCCGCAATAGGCAAATTGGCTACGCTCTTGAAAGTGTTGGACAATTTCAATGGGTTGGTAAGTGAACCGATACTTGATGCCAAAATTTCTACGACAGCATTAATCTGTTCTTCGTTTTGAACGTGGTTCCGATCAATAATATCGTTGAGATAAACGTTTTTCAGTTGTCCTTTGAGATAATTCATCTTTGCTTCTTCGCTTTTTTGCAAAAGGACAAGGGGAAGACCGCCATAGGTATAATAATCCTTCCAGCCGTTGGATACACTTCCATCATATACAGACATAAACTCCGAGAATGAAAGCGGTAGAATTCTAACCTCGTCCCCGCGTCCGCGGAACTCGGTCACGATATCGGTAGATAAAAACTTCGAATTGCTACCGGTGACGTAAATATCTACGTTGGGCCGTTTCAACAATCCGTTCAGAACGCCAACGAAATTGTCCGCGAGTTGGACCTCATCAAGTAAAATGTAGTAAAGGTCATTGTCAACAATCAAGCTTTTGATGTGACGGCTTAATGCTTTTGGCAAGAGTAGATCTTCATTTTCATCATCGTCGAGAGAAATCTTGATGATGTGACTATCAGCAATCCCTTTTCCTTTTAAGTAATCATAAAAAAGATTATTAAGAAGATAGGATTTACCGCAACGTCGAATTCCGGTAATAATTTTGACTAATCCGTTTTGTTCTCTGTCAATCAGCCTTTTGAGATATATATCTCGTTTGATGCTTTCCATTTCATCCTCCATTGCGGATAATTGCAACATTTTACATTTATCATATCCATTATACAATAGACTTAATAATAAGTCAAGACACATTTACGAAAAAATGCAACTGTTGCAATTAAATGAAATATAGAGATTTCGGTGTTTTATTGTTAAATGTGTTCGATTAACGGATTTACTATATTGATAAATTGTGTTATAATAGAAGTAAATGCGGAGGTTTAGATAATGGAAGAGGATAATGTAAAAGATAAGATTAACGATAAACACCTTGAATTTTTACAAGCAAATATTACAAGGATGAATCAATGCTCGTTCCAAATGAAAGGATGGGCTATTGCGATTGTATCAGCGCTGATCGCCATTTATGTTTCTACCGTCTCAGAGGATACAGGCAATAAACTGTTTATTTGGATTAGCATCGCACCGACAGTGTTGTTTTGGGTTCTTGATGCGTTCTACCTTTCTAGAGAATATAAGTTTATTGGGATTTATAATGATGTTGCGGGAATAACGCCAGTGGCTGAACAAAAGAACTTAAAAGAATTTGAAATGGCATTAAATCGTTATAAGGGATGGAAATATTCATTTTTCCGCGCTTTTTTAGCATCTGTTTCGACTATCTGTTTTTATGGATTAATAATTATTGGACTCATTTTACTTGGGGCTTTGTTATGAAAGTATTTATAAGCTATCATAGATTAGATTCAAATTATCGGCATAAAGTCGAGAGCATTCTTATCGAGCAAGGAATAGATTATTATGCAGTGCCGGAGGATGCGGATTTTAATGGGAAGACTGCAGAGAGTATAAAGAGTTTTATTTGCAATAAACTCAAAAGATGTGATGTGTTATTATGCTTAATAGGAAAAGAAACATATAGTAGACCACACGTTGATAGAGAGATACACACGGCATTAAAAGGAAACCCGGGAAATAGACTGGGAATCATAGGCGTTATATTACCTACGAGAAATGAACCTCTTAATTCTATTGATCTAAACACATTTCCAACCAAACTATGGGATAACAAAGATTATGTGGTTTGGACAGCATGGGACAGATTAAAAAAGGATATAATAGACCTAATACAAAAAGCCGTATCAAACTCACAAAACAAATATATACAAACGAATCACGCTAATCCTTGTATGCCCTTAAAAAGTAAAAAATACTATGATAATTAAAGGGAGATAAATCCATGTATTCAAGATTTAATTTTAAGCCAACGGATTATTTTTTTAACAGTAAACTAAATAGCCATCTCTCAAAAGGGAGTGCAATATTTGAAAAACACCAACAAGAAGTACAAGACAGTTTAGCTAATTATATATCAGAAGATGGCGTAATTAATGGAACAGCTCTAAAAAACGATTGGTTTTCAATATCTAAAAAAGACATATTTATTTCCCATTCTCATAGAGACATTAATCGAGTTAAAGCTTTTGCTGGCTGGCTGCACGAAGTATTCGGGTTAACGGCTTTTATTGACTCTTGCTGTTGGGGGTATTGCGACGAATTATTAAAAAAATAGACAACAAGTATTGTTATAATCTAAGGACTAAGACTTATGACTATAATCTGCGCAATTATACGACCAGTCATGTACATATGATGCTATCGAGCGCATTAACAGAAATGATTGACAAAACGGAATGCATTATTTTTTTTAATACGCCAAACTCAATCAATATGAAAAATGAACTTGATAAAATAGGAAGTAAGAAAAAAGAAGAAACGGAATCACCATGGATTTATCATGAATTATTTGTAACTTCAATAATAGAACAAAAAGGGCGTCAACAACGAATTCTTGCTGAAAGTATAAGAAATACTTTTACTGATAGTAGCCTGCAAATTAGCCATGACGTAGAAAAATACTTAAAAAAATTAACACCTTTAACCGAAGATAACTTAATAGAATGGGAGCGTACGTGGAACACACAGAAGAAAACCGGGGTGCAAACGCATGCGCTAGATTTACTCTATCAGATTATTTCAAAAAAAGAATAATTCGTGGTTTTGTGAGAATAATACTATGGAAATTGCACTTTTGAGAAGTCAACGAATACGGATTTGGAGATAATTCCAAGTCTTTTTTGTTTGTGTTGCGTACCGTAATTGACAAAAAAGATATAGAAATGATAAAATAAACGACATAAAAACATGTGAGAATGAGTATGGAACAAAGAGAAATTCGTCCTGTCAGCAAGAAAGAGGCACAGACTTTTGCAATGACGGTACTTGAAAATACATATAGCGCAACAGTCATGAATATCAAATACGTCGGCGGTGGTTCGTTCGGTTTCGTATATAAAGTTGAAATCGACAAAGAGCCGTTTACTATTATTATGAAGGCGTGCAGGACAGAGGGTATCTGCGTGCGTGAAGCAAATGAACTCACCTTGCTCGGATCGGATAGCCTTGCCAGAATTCCCAAAGTGTATTTTACTTTTCTTGCATCACCTGAAATACCGATTGATTTTATAGGTATGGAATTTGTTGAAGGCACAAATTGTTTTACGGATTTTGCGAAACTGCTTAATTCAAAAAAGGCAAAAGCTCATTTTGCGGATGATATTACTACGATCATTCATCATTGGCACGAGCGGACAAACGATAAATTCGGTTTGATCGGGAATGCTGTTTATGATGAGTGGCTTGATTTTTATCAGCCGTTTGCTCTTGAAATCTTGGACTGTGCAAGGGATTTATCGAATAACGGTAAACTTGAAAAGAAGGTCATTGATACCATGGAACGAGCGTGGTCCGCTTTTGATTATATCTTTAGTGATAAGGTAGAAACGGCAAGTCTAATTCACGGCGATATGAACGTGATGAACATTATGAGCGATAAGCACCTGAATTCACTTGCTATCATTGATCCGCTCGAAAGCAAATGGGCGGATAAAGAATACGAGTTGTTTCAACTTCGCAATTTGACGGGTGATAGATTCGGTTTATACGCTACCTACAAAGCAAAGTATCCCGTATCTGATAAATGCGATATAAAGACTGCTTTTTATGCTCTCTATCACGAGGTTTATGCTTATATTATTTCGGGAGTAAAAGTTAATTTTATTCTTATGCCGCTTGTTAAAAGAATGAATAAGGAGTTGGATAAATGCAATCTTTAAGTGGAAAGGTTATAAGCACTCTGCTTTGCGCTATCTTTCATTCTCCGCTTATAAATAATTCCGAATTATCCAATAAAGCCGGCAAGAAAACAAAAAAGTATCGATCACACTATAAGCCCGCAAAGGAATTCGATTATTCTATTTGCGAACTAAATGGTGTTAATCATGAAATCCTTGAAGCAAAACGGAAAGGCAACGACAAAGTTGTATTACTGTTGCACGGTGGAAGTTACAAGGTACGGTTGATTGATATGTATCGCCGTCTTTCTGAAAAGATAAGCAGAACGCTTGATTATTGTACGGTTTACGATCTTGACTACAGAACCTTTCCGGAATACAAGTATCCGGCACAGATCGAAGATACGGTTGCACTGTTTCAGAAAATGCTACGGAAGGGAATAAAAGCAGAGGATATTGTTATTATCGGCGATAGCGCGGGAGCCAATCTTGCGCTTGCTTCAACACTTTATATGCGTGATAACGGAATGAAATTGCCCGCTGCCGTTATTTGCTTTTCTTTATGGGGAGATGCTACCAATTCAGGGAAGTCTATTGTAGAGAATTGCTATCGTGATCCGTTTGGCGGAATTGCAAGGCGGAAAAAGCCGGAAGAGAATTGGGAATATTTACACCGTATATCCGCTTTCGCCAAAGACCTTGACAGAAACAGTCCTTATGTATCACCGAGTTTTGCTGATTTTACAGGTTTTCCTCCGGTAACTTTAATATGCGGCGAAGCGGAGATGGATAGGAGTGCCAACGAACTTGCCTACGAAAACATGAGAAAAGTCGGCGTAGATGTTGAACTTCATATGTTTGACGGAATGTTCCACGATTTCCAGTTAATTTCGTTTTTTCCCGAAACCAAAAGATCATTTGGGATAATGAAGGATAGAATTAAACAATTGTAAGCGTTAAAGGAATTTATATTTCCCACGTCGAATAAATAAAACGAACAACTAAAATCGGGTTTCCCGATTGTTCGGCGCGCCGCCGGCGACGCCATTCGGAAAAGCGTTTTGGTGTTTTTCCCTTTACCTGCTCTATGGAAATCGGCAAAAAACACCGAAAAAAGTGTTAGGGTGTACGCAAAAACGAACACCTTAACCTTTACAAATACGCTCAAAAGCTGTATAATGAGTGTACAAACTGAATATGGGCGGCAGGTAAAATACCATTGCCTGTTGCTGACGTTCGTTAAGCGATTAGAATTGGCAGAAGCCGTATTGACTTAAACCGCATAAAAACCCAAGAGCGGGCGGAGAGAACAGTACGAAACCGTGAACCTTTAGACTTCGGGCGAACAGATAGACCTTATTTTTGTGTTGCAGAAACACATGTAGAGTTTTGTCTGTTCGCCCTTTGTTTTTAACGGCGCATATTCGTTTGAATACAACCACACAAGGAGGAATGCCTATGAATGCAAGAGATCGACCTATGAATTGACAGCCACGGACGGGAGAGAAACTTCGTTTAGAATTTTGGGAATCCGTAAGGAAATGGAGGCTTGAGGAAAGCAGGTAAAGGGATTTCCCAAAATCAATAATTTTCGTCAATCCGACTCGTGGACAAGTGGGAAACCCACATTCCCTTTTTCGGCAAGTAATTGCCAAAGATTACAGGCCCATATCTCTCTGCGCGGAGAAATATTCGTCGTATATATACGAGAAAGAGTTTGACACGCCCTCGTTAATGGAGTAGAATATGGACAGTCGTATCAATACGATTATGATATTCACCAAAGGAGATGAAAGAGATGACGAAACCGAGAGCGGAAAAAGATAAGAGATATGAGGATAGACACAAGGAAGAACGGAAAGCCAAGTGCATGGTTTGGGGAACGAGCGTTAACAGAAAAGAAGCGGAAGAGATAAACGCTTTCCTCGAAGAGTACGGTTATTCGAAAGTCCAACTGATCCGGGCGGGATATCAAGCGTTAATGGACGAAGCCGCCGAGAAAGATTTGGGATTAGCGGACAAATAGGGCTCCCGCAAAACTTTTTTCAAAAGATTTGTGGGAAGAGGAGCAACCGACCGAAAAGTCTTGCCCTTTCCGATGTTACTGAAAGGGCTGACAAAAGGGCGAGTTGTGACGAGGATGAATACGATGATTTCTTCAGCGGAGAAATTGAAGAGTTCGAAAAGCGGAAGAATCAGGATAAATAACGTCTTCAAGGATGAAGAACATACACAGCTAACGTAGGGAAAAGGATTACTCGGAAGAAGCATTGGCGTAATGGACTCCCTTAGATTCCTTGTGAGAGTGAGGGCAAAAAATACATCGGATTCCCTCACCGTCCAAAAGGAATGAATAATAAAACACCAAGTAAAGAACGTTGTCACCGTGGATTTAACAAGCGGTGCGATCGACAAAACTCCTTGCGACTTGTCGCGGGAACAAATCAACAAAAGCGCAAACATATAGGCAAACGTATTGATAGACTTTGTTAAAAACGGCGGAAGCCTTCAATATCTTACGCCAAAGAACGTATTCGGGAGGAAAGGCAATGAATTGAGCAGTCATTTATGCAAGATTCAGTTCGCACAGTCAAACGAAACAATCCATCGAAGGACAACTCCGCGAGTGCTATGAATATGCCAAACGGCAAAACATTATGATCGTCGGCGAATATATAGACAGAGCCTTGACGGGAACGACGGACAAGCGTCCAAATTTCTTAAAGATGATCGAAGACAGCAAGAAAAAGAACTTTGACTTCGTTCTCGTGTATCAATTGGATCGTTTCGCTCGCAACCGATATGACAGCGCAAACTACAAAGCAAAACTCAAAAAGAACGGCGTGCGTGTTCTCTCCGCAAAAGAGAATATCAGCAACGACGCAAGCGGTATCTTGATTGAGGGCGTACTGGAAAGTATGGCGGAGTATTACTCCGCCGAGCTTTCCCAAAAGGTCAAACGTGGTATTCGTGAGAGCCTGACCAAAGGATATTTCATCGGCGGTTACGGACTCTTCGGTTATGACGTCGTGGACAAAAGATGGGTGATAAACTCCTTTGAAGCGGACGTCGTGCGAGACGTGTTCAATCGGTACAGAAACGGCGAAAAACTGAACGACATCATCAAGAGGCTCAATCGTGACGGTATCAAGACGAAAGCGGGTTCGGCGTTCAATATGAACAGCGTTGCTCGTATGATCCGTAACGAGAAGTATATCGGTATCGTTCGCTCCAACGGCAATGTCTATATCAACGTCGTTCCCGCCATCGTGGACGAAAGACTATTCCGAGAGTGTAACGAAATGATGGACGAACACAAGCACAAACGGCGTGAGTGTAAGGCGGAGAATCCGTATATATTGAGCGGTAAACTGTTCTGCGGCTACTGTGGCAGCATGATGACGGCGGAAGCCGGCACGAGCAAAACAGGCAAAGTCCATCGCTATTACAAGTGTTTCAATCGCAAGAAGAATCATTCTGCCTGTGGTAAGAAAAACTACAAGCAAAAGGACTTGGAAGACCTCGTGTTCGACACGACGGTGGACTATATCTTGAAACCGAAATTCATCGACCGAATCGCGCAGATCGTGGTGGAACGCTTTAACACAGAAATAACAAAACCGGCGAACCTCGCCAACCTTGAAAACGAGCTAAAATCCAAAGAAAAAGCGATAAACGGCTTGCTCACCGCAATGGAACAAGGCGTCGTCACGAAAACGACCAAAGATAGAATGCTCGCATTGGAAGCGCAAAAGGAAGAGTTGGAAAGCAAGATCGCTTTAGAAAAGTCAAGACAAACCGAGCCGTTATCTTATGAAAAGGTACGCGCTTTTTTGAACTATTTCGCACGGAAAAAGTACGAAAGCGACGAAGCGAAAAACGAATTCTTCAATTCGTTCATCAATCGTGTGATTTTGTACGACGACAGAGTGCTTATCTTCTACAACACCGATCCGAACGGTCCGACGACCATCGACACGACCGAAAACAAAACCATTTGCGATCAATTCAACCAAAACAACGCAAAAGAAAACTCGCTTGAACCTTCGGGGTTCAAACGAGTTTCACTTGGCGGAAGCGAAGGGAGTTTGTACGAACACAAAGTTTTATTATCGGCAGTCTTTTTTAAGGACTGCCTTTTTACTTGGATTATGCTTTCGGGCGAGATTTTATACTTCGTATAATCGTCGCAGAAATTGTATGTTATCGTTACGCTGTCGTTGTCTAAAATGACTTCACGGACAAAGGTTTTCACTATCAACTTGCGGACGGACATTTCCTGTATATCCCCACAAATAACGGCGTTCAGATAACTTTCGATTTTATCGGCGGTCAGGAACGTATAACTCCTTTGCCGTTCTTGCTCGATATCGAAATCAAGTCCTGCTATCTTCGCTTCAAGTTCTTTTAAGCGGATTTTCGTTTGCTCGGTGATGATACCCTGTTCGATAGCGGCGATCAGATTTTGCGACGCTTTCAAGGCGTTTTGCCTTTGTGTTTCAAGGCTCTTTATGTTCGTGTTCTTCTTGCTCTCTGCTTCGTGTAACCGTGTAAGCGTTTCGGCTATATATCTGACGACGCCTTTATCCGCAAGTAGCGACCACGTTGTATTTATGACCGTATCTTCAAGCCATTGTTTCTCAACGGCTTTCAGTTTGCAAGGGTGCTGCTTCCGGCGTTTCGCAAGGCAGGAATAATAGTAGTAGATATTGCCCGATTTGCTCGTTCCGCTTTCGCCGACCATTAGACGTTTGCAATCACCGCAGACGAGTTTTCCCGATAGAATAAAATCGAAGATTTCCTTCTTTCTGCCCGGCGCGTGTTGGTTCTCACGGTGGATATCCTGAACTTTTTGCCATAATACGTCGTCGATAATTGCCGGATAGATATTGTCGTAAACAACATTGCCGTGCTTTATCTTGCCGTTGTATTTGGTGTTCGCAAGGATTTTATATATCTTCTTGTCGGTGATATAGATACCTTTCTTCGTTCGGATGCCCCGCGCTTTCAAGTCTTGTGCCAAAGCGACCGCCGTATATCCCTGCGAATACTTCGTAAAGATTTCACGGACGATTTCTCCTTCTTCGGGGTTGATAACGTTCTTTTTGTCAACGACGTCGTATCCGTATATAATAGGTCCACCCGTGTATTGTCCTTTCCTGTAACTTTCGTTCAAGCCACGGTGTACCTTTTGGGAAAGTTCCGCCGAGTAGTATTGATTCATACCTTCGAGCAGACTTTCAAGGATAATTCCTTCGGGGCTGTCGGGTATATTCTCCATTGCGGACAATAACTTGACGCCGTTTTCTTTCAAAGTGTGTTTGTGGATAGTCGTTTCATACTTATCACGGGAAAAACGGTCTAACTTGTAAACAAGTACGATTTCCCATTGACGCTTTGCGCTGTCTCTGAGCATACGCTGAAAGTCCGGGCGCATATCGTTTGTACCCGTCATTGCTCTGTCTATGTAAGTATCCACAACGAGGATATTATTGTTTTTCGCATACTCTTTGCAAACGCGAAGTTGTCCTTCAATAGACTGTTCGGTCTGACTATCGCTGGAATAGCGGGCGTAGATAACTGCTTTCTTCATAACTCATTCAACTCCTTTAATTATTTTTTTGTCTTTCGACGGAAAACCGATCAATCCGATTCCGGCGAACACTGCAAGGAAAAGTAAAAAATATTGGGAGATGTCTTGTTTCTTGAAAGTTCTCACTATATTTTTTACCCTTGCGGTGGCTCGGTCATTGTTTTGTCCGTTGACTGTTTCAAGACCGAAATCGGATAGGCTTTCCAACGAGAAAGAAAAAAACGTCTTGTTTCTTTCTTGTCCACAAGGTTACGAGTTAAAGTCGCAAGATATTTGCGAGTTAGAGAAAAAAAGTGAAAAAATATTTTTGAAGTCGAAAGAAACTTGCGAGTTTGACTTATAGACTGTCTTCAAAAAACAGGAGGCAGTCTTATGGAAAACGATAAAAAAGAAAACAAAGAAAAAGAGCGTGAAGTTTACGCTATCGGTCGTCCGAGTTTAGAAAAACTATCAAAGGACGAGCAGAAGGCGTTTTTTCTCACGCTTTTACGTTGTGTCGTTGATTATTATAAGGATAAAGGTGATATTCCCAAATAAAAGCAATAATCTTACCTATATAAAGCATATAAGTTTGACTTTTCTCGCAAAATGACCTATAATAAAGGTGCCAAATCTTGGATTATGTGTAAGCATAATCTTTCACGTCAACTCACTTCTTTGAAGTGACACTAAATATTTATCCTTATTTATGGGAACTATATGTGTGGTAGAACTATACCTTCTATCGCGTTTACAACAGTTCCTTAAATACGGATTTATTCGTGTCACTTTGGAGTATGATGTGAACAAGGTTTGGCGACTTATGCGATAACGGTATATTCTGCATTTGCCGTTCTCGTATGAGGGCGGCATCTTATTTTTTATGGGTATCATTGCCGCAAAATAACCTTTGGGACGGTGATATGGATAAAAAGACGGCGTTTATCGGTCATAGAAAAGTGTATTATTCGGACAAGGTCAAGGAACGACTTGAAGCCGCTATTGCCGAGCAAATCAAAAACGGGTGCAAAAGTTTTATAATGGGAACGCACGGCGAGTTCGATTCGTTGGCGCTATCTTGTTGCAGGAAAGCGCGAGATACCTATCCCGATATTGAGATAGACGTAGTTTTGACAAGTTATCATACGGTCGAGAAGAAAGACGAATTTGATTACGTTCCGTATCAGGACGTCAACACTTTTATGTATGACATTGAAGACGAGCATTTCAAGCGGCAGATCATCGTCAGCAATCGGAAGATGATAGACGACTGCGATACGCTCATTTGCTACGTTGATAAAAAGCAGAATCCGAGCGGCGCGAAAACGGCTATGAATTACGCAAAGCGTAAAGGGATAAAAATCATAAATCTTTTCCGTGAAGAAGACGATCCAACTTTTGGTATGACTTCCGAGCAAAAGTCAGCGTATTGGGATAATTTTTTTGCTAAATATAGAGAACCAAAACAATAGAGAAAGCCATTTATCGGCGTTGATTTGTGAAATTTGCCGAATTTGCTTAAAAGCAAGTGAAAAGCTTGATATTTTTCAAATATTATGATATAATATTTTAGAATTTACATTTAAGGAGTTGACAAGTCCGATGAAGTTTGCGACAATCTTGACAGACAGACAGACAGACAGACAGACA